>JAKFUW010000234.1 GCA_021732545.1 Alphaproteobacteria bacterium
AAAGAGACTGAAAGCAAACTTGCTGCTGGGGAAGAAGTTAAAGTTGGCAATCACATAATACAAAAAATGAGATCTGACAAAAGCACATCATACTGCATTCACCAAGATGCCGTTCCTATATTAGCTGAGCAGCTTGGTTTCTCTCTAGAGCTAAAAGGCCTGCCTGATAAAACGGCGGATCATTTAACGATCGCTGTGGGGTTAGCAAAAGCCATGAACGTTAGTCCTGAAAATTCAAAATATTTGAGTTGGCTTAAGAACGCTCAAGCACGGCTTGCTGCTGGAGAAGAAGTTGAAATTGGCGGTCACCTAATACAACAAATGAAAGCAGGTAAAGCACAAACGCCATACTGCATCCACAAAGATGCCGTGCCAGCTGTGCGGGCGGCGGTGGAGGCGTTTGGCAAGGCTGAGGATGCAGCACAAGGCGCGCCTTCTTGGGTCGAAAAAGCCACGGGCGGAGAGAAAAAAGGCATCGATCCGAACGCTCCCCATATCCGCGAGCGCACCGGTATGAAGCGCGATAAAACCGACGAATAATCGTCATTTTTCCCAACTGTGCCCAAAGCGTCACAGATAAAAATTTTACCCAAAATGCTGCACTGCACACATGAAATTCATCAAATGATTCAATTTCATCCAAAAGCCATACACACCCCACTTTGCTATTGACTGTATCCAAAATTACACATAACATCCCAACTGTACCCAAGAAATTCCAAATAAAACCAAAATGGGTAGGCGCCACGGCAGGACATCACGATTGATCAAGGAATTGCCCGCCATGGCCGCACAAAAGATAAACCAGGGTTGGTTACGCACCCACAAGGCCATGGCGGGCACCCAAGTGGTGAGGTCAGGCACCACAGGTTCGACCAAACCCTACGCACAAAGGGAAGGTGTGGGCGATGGCGTTGTTTCTGTCCACGTTCGAAAAGCAGATCGACAAGAAGGGGCGCGTGTCCGTTCCGGTGCCGTTTCGCACGGCGTTGGCGGGGCAAATCTTCAACGGCATCATCGCTTATTCGTCGTTTGTGAACCCATGCATCGAGGCGTGCGGCATGGATAGAATCGAAAAACTCAACGATCAGATCGAATCGCTGGATCCGTTTTCCGAAGAGCGCGATGCGTTTGCGACCGCGATTTTGGGGGGATCAGTGCAGCTGGCATTCGATGGCGAAGGCCGTGTGATGTTGCCCGAACTGCTGATTGAACAAGCGCAGATCAAAGCGAATTGCATCTTTGTGGGCAAGGGTGCCACGTTTGAAATGTGGGAGCCTGCGGCGTTTAAAGCCTATGAGGCGCAATCTCGCGAGATGGCGAAATCACGCCGCTTGGCGCTTAAGGGAGGCGGTGTATGAACGAGGCCGCGCAGTTGCAGGGAGTTACGGGGCGTCGCGCACATCTGCCGGTGATGCTGCAAGAAGTGCTCACTGCGTTGTCGCCCAAAGATGGGGAAATATATGTAGATGCAACCTTTGGCGCAGGCGGATATAGCCGCGCGATATTAGAATCTGCCAAATGCCGGGTGTATGCGATTGACCGCGACCCCAGTACACGATTGCTTGCCGACGCACTTGCCCGGGATTTTCCCGGGCGTTTTCTTTTATTGGCAGGATGTTTTAGCGATATGGTTAGCCTGCTCGCGCAGCAAGGCGTGACAGGTGTCGATGCGATTGTGATGGATTTAGGCGTGTCCTCGATGCAGATCGATCAGGCGGCGCGTGGGTTTTCATTCAAACATGATGGCCCGCTCGATATGCGCATGAGTTGCGATGGGGTGTCGGCGGCCATTCTGGTCAACTCACTACCCGAAGATGAACTGGCCGATATTTTATATATGTATGGCGAAGAAAAAGCCTCGCGCAAAATTGCCGCAGCTATTGTAGCCGAGCGCGAGATTGCACCGATTGAAACCACCGCGCAACTGGCCGCGCTCATTCGCCGCGTGGTGCGCCAGTCTGGCGAGATGGACCCTGCCACGCGCACCTTTCAAGCGCTGCGCATTCGAGTCAATGATGAGTTGGGCGAATTGGAGCGCGCACTCGATGCTGCGCCAACATTGCTGCGCACCGGTGGCCGCTTGATTGTGGTATCGTTTCACTCGCTGGAAGACCGTATTGTGAAGCGATTTTTGCGCCCAAAATCTGAAGTTGCCTCGCGCCATGCGATGGCGGCACTCGTCCAACAACAACAAGATTCAGGACTGGCCTTGTTCGATTTGCCAAGCGGCAAAGCGATCATTCCGGGTGTACCTGAAACGAGGCTAAACCCCCGCGCGCGCTCGGCAAAGCTCCGCGTTGCAATCCGCAACTCGGTTCAACGAGCACACGCGGAGATGGAGCCATGACCTCAAAATTTTCGACCTTAGGCTGGATGGTGTTTTTTGCAGTCGCGGCGTTCGCGCTGTATCTGGTCAAATATCAGGTGCAAGACATTAAAGATGAGGTGAACACGCTGGAAGCCAAGGTGCAGCAAGAGCGCCAATCGATCAGTTTGCTGCGCGCTGAATGGTCGTATCTCAATCACCCCGAACGGCTCGAATCACTGGCCACTCAATATCTGGATTTGCAGATGTTTTCCCCTGATATTGTGCGCCAATGGCACGATGTGCCGATGAAATCGCAGGCCGTTGCAGCCATTGATGTGAAGCCCTAAATGTCACGCAAAATGTATCGTCATAGCAGGAGGCCGCCCAGCCGTGTGATCAAAGGCGAAAGTCGCACGCATAAATTGCTCGATCAAAACCGGATTCGACTGGCGAGCATCATGGTGTGTTTTGCGTTTAGCTTTGTGGCGCTGGGTTTGCGTCTGGCCGAAGTGAGCCTGATGGGCGGCGGCGATTTACCCTTTAAGCGGTTAGTTTCTGAGCCGCAACTGATGCTGCAACGCGACGATGCACAAGACACCGATCTGCACACCAAAGCGGTGGTGGCGCATCGCCAAAATATCCTCGATCGCAACGGCATTGTGCTGGCCACCAACGTGCAAACGGCATCGCTTGCGGCCAATCCATCCTTGATGAGCAACCCCAAGCAGGTTGCGCAATCACTGAGCACGATTTTGCACGATGTACCGCTTGCGGTGCTCACTAAAAAACTCGACAGGCCTGATGCAACCTTTGTGTATATCAAGCGCAACCTGACGCCCAAAGAGCAGCAACGCGTGAATGAGCTTGGGGTTCCTGGGTTGTTTTTTGAGCAGCATGATCGCAGAGTTTATCCATTTGGCGATTTGCTATCGCATGTGTTGGGCTATGTCGATATCGATAATAATGGCATTGCAGGTATCGAGAAATTTTTTGATAAACGTCTGGAGTTGGGCCTCAAAGATGACGATGCGTTAACGCTTTCAATTGATGCGCGGATTCAATCGATTTTACATCAGGAACTCGCCGCCGCCAAAGAAACCTACTCCGCCATTGGTGCCACGGGTGTGGTGATGGATATTAAAAGTGGTGAGATTATCGCGATGTCGAGCCTGCCATCCTATGATCCCAACCATCTGGAAAAAGCAACCGCCGATCAGATGTTCAACCGCGCTACCTTGGGTGCCTATGAAATGGGTTCCACCTTCAAAACCTTCACCGTGGCCATGGCGCTCAACGAAAAAGTGGTGACGATGGATGGCGGCTATGATGCCTCCAGCCCGATTCAGGCGGCGGGTTTTACCATCAATGATTCGCACCCCTTATATCGCTGGTTGAGCGTGCCTGAAATTTACGCTTATTCATCCAACATCGGCACGGTGCGGATGATTATGGATGTGGGCATGAAGCGCCAACAGGAATACCTTAAAAAGCTCGGTATGATGGAACAAGTCGCCATCGAGCTTCCCGAAAAAGCGCAACCTATTTTACCCAGCGAATGGCGCCCCATCAACAGCATGACGATTTCCTATGGGCATGGCATGTCGGTGTCGCCGTTGCATCTGGTTCAAGGCATTGCCAGTGTGATTGGCGGAGGAAAACAAGCACGCTTAACGCTCATCAAAGACGGCAATAAAAAACGTGATATGCCGCGCATTGTCAGCGAAGAAACCTCGCACCATGTGCGCGATTTAATGCGCGGTGTGGTGGAATATGGCACCGCCAAAAAAGCCAATGTGGTGGGTTACCAGGTTGGTGGAAAAACCGGAACGGCCGAAAAAGTTCAAGGCGGACGCTATGCAAAAAAAGCGATGTTATCGTCGCTGGTTTCGGCCTTCCCGATGGACGATCCAAAATATGTTATTTATGTCATGCTCGATGAACCACAAGGTACAAAAGAGACTTATGGTTTTGCAACAGGCGGCTGGGTAGCTGCTCCGGTTGTGGCCAATGTGGTATCGCGCATGGGGGTTTTGCTTGGCATGCAGCCCGTGAACCGAGGACCTGACCCGCAGCAAATGCGCTATTGGCAGGAAGCGGAACGGCGGAATGTGCAGGCGCGCGAGCGCCGAGAACAAGCGAGACTGACCCATGCCGTTTCTTACTGATTTAATTGCACAGTCGGGAGTTTCTGCCACGCTTGTTAGCGCGGCAGATGTGATGGTACGCGGTATCACTCAGGATTCACGTAACGTCAAATCGGGTGATCTGTTTGCGGCCATCAAAGGCACGCACAGCGATGGCACACAGTTTATAGAGGCAGCCGCAAAATCAGGTGCAGTAGGGGTAATGGCGCAACGCGGCGCGGTCGCAAATTGGCCGATACATATCGCGCATGTTGTGGTGGAAAATGACCGCTTAGCGCTCGCAAAAATGGCTGCAGCATTGTATCCTGGTCAACCGCAGCATATGGTGGCGGTGACGGGCACCAATGGCAAAACATCAGTCGCTGAATTTTACCGCCAGATAATGACCTTGCATGGTAATCCCGCCGCATCACTTGGCACGCTTGGATTAAAGGTTAGTGGAGCCGATGTGGCACTTGATTACCCGACGGGTAACACCTCACCCGACGCGGTTTTATTACACCAAACGCTCGCTGCATTATGCGCAGCAAATGTGCAGCATGTGGCGATTGAAGCTTCAAGCCACGGCCTCGATCAATACAGACTCGATGGCGCACATTTTGAAAGCGCCGCTTTCACCAATCTCACGCATGATCATCTGGATTATCACGCCAATATGGAAGAGTATTTTGCTGCAAAGTCGCGCCTGTTTTTAGAGCTACCATTGCGCAGCAATAATGTGTGGATCAATGCCGATGATGACTATGGAAAACGACTGATGACGCTTTGCGCCGATACTGGAAAAACAGTTCAAGATTATGGTATCAGCGCACAGACGATGAAGTTGATAAGCGCCGCGCCAACGGCGAACGGCATGACATTATCGATGCAGTATGATGGTGAAAAAGCACAGGCATCGCTTCCATTATTCGGGGCATTTCAGGCGCATAATATCTGTGCTGCCACAGGCCTTGCCATCACCAGCGGGTTGACATTGCACGATGCAGCAAAAACATGGCCCATGTTGCAAGGCGTGCGGGGGCGAATGGAGCATGTGGCAACGCTTGCCAATGGCGCCAATGTGTTTGTTGATTATGCGCACACACCCGATGCGTTGCAAACCGTGTTGATGCAACTGCGCGCACATTGCACGGGAAAGCTTCATGTGGTGTTTGGCTGCGGCGGCGACCGCGACACCACCAAGCGCCCCATCATGGGCAGGGTTGCTGCACACTATGCTGATCATGTGATTGTCACCGATGACAATCCGCGCAGTGAAAATCCATCCACCATTCGCGCGGCCATCATGGCGCAAGCTGTAGGTGCAATTGAAATCGGCGACCGCGAACATGCGATCGCTCATGCTATCAAAAATCTAAACGCACAAGACGTACTCATCGTTGCCGGCAAGGGACATGAAACCTATCAAATAATCGGATCGCAGACGCATCATTTCGATGATGCCGAAGTGATCAGAAAGGAAGCCGCGCTATGAATCATCAAACTCCCTTATGGACTGCACGTGACGTTGTTGCAGCCACATCCGCTCAGGTTTCCGGTGTGCCCACTTGGGTTGTACATGGCGTGAGCATCGATAGTCGTAGCGTGAAAGTAGGCGAATTATTTGTTGCACTTAAAGGTGAGCATATGGATGGCCATGATTATGTTGGTGCTGCGCTGCAAGCGGGAGCAAGCGGCGTGTTGGTGAGTCATGTACCCGCAGGCATCGTTGCCGATGACCGTATTTTGGTAGTTGAAAATACAGTAAAGGCGCTGGAGCAATTGGGTGTAGCAGCGCGTGCGCGATGCGCAGCAAAAATTATCGGAGTAACAGGAAGCGTTGGCAAAACCGGTTGCAAAGAAATGCTGAAAATGGCGCTTGGCGCTTGTGGTAAGGTCTATGCCACCAGTGGCAATTTAAACAACCATTATGGTGTGCCGCTAAGCCTTGCTAACATGCCCGCTGATTGCGATTATGCGATCATGGAAATGGGTATGAATCACGCAGGTGAAATCAGTATGTTATCGCATTGGGTTCGCCCACATGTGTCGGTGATCACCACGGTGGAGGCAGTGCATCTGGAGTTCTTCGATTCCGTCACAGGCATCGCCGATGCAAAGGCTGAAATTTTTGATGGCATGGGCGAATCGGGCGTGGCGATTTTGAACGCCGATAATGCACATTTTAAACGGCTGCAGAAACACGCCGATCGCAAAGGACTTGATCGTGTGTTGTCATTCGGCACACGCGATAGCGCAACCTGCCAGATGCGTCAATATTCAACGGAAGGGTTGGAATCTGTGGTGGAAGCAGTGATAGCGGGCACGCCGCTGCGCTATCGTATAGGCGCGATCGGTAAACATTGGGGGCTGATGTCGGTGGCGGTGCTGGCTGCAGTCGAAGCACTGGAGGCCGATTTGGCAAAAGCCGCGCAAGCACTTTCGCAATTTTCAGAACCTGCGGGTCGCGGTAAAATTGATCAGTTAAAAGTGGCGGGCGGTCATTTGCGTTTGATTGATGATGCGTATAATGCCAGCCCGATTTCGATGCAGACCGCGTTTGAAAAAATGGCATTGGTGCGCGATAGCATTACTCCGCGCCCGCGCACGCTGGCGATCTTAGGCGACATGTTGGAGCTAGGCGGTGATAGCGCCGATTTACATGTGGGACTGGCTCCTACTTTGGTCAACAGCCAAATCGATTTGGTGTTTGCTGCAGGGACATTTATGAAGCATTTATACGATGCGTTGCCTGAGGATTTGCGTGGCGATTATGACGCCACCGCATCGGGCCTTGCTCCCAAAGTGGTGGGTCGTTTGCAGGCGAATGATTTGGTGTTGGTGAAGGGTTCAAACGGTAGCCGCATGCGCGAAGTGGTGAATGCCATCCGCGATAATGCCAAGCACGCCGAATAAAACAGGAATCACTATGCAAACGAAAACAGTGTCATTGCGAGCGAACAAAGTGAGTGTGGCAATCCATCTCGAAATGGATTGCTTCGTCGTCGCGTTGCTCCTGCTCGCAAAGACGGATAATTTTAGCAGATAGGAACATACATGCTCTATAATTTACTCGCGCCCTATGCTAATGATTTCCAGCTCTTCAATCTGTTTCGTTATCTAACCTTTCGCTCTGGTGGCGCCGTTTTAACCGCACTCATCATCAGTTTTGTGATTGGCCCTGCGATGATCCGCTGGCTCAAATCCAAGCAGCATGGCGGGCAACCGATCAGGCTCGATGGCCCTGAATCGCATCTGCTCACCAAAAAAGGAACGCCCACCATGGGCGGCTTGATGATGCTATTATCGGTTGGAATTTCGACCTTATTGTGGGCGGATTTATCGAACCATTATGTGTGGATTGTGTTGCTGGTGACCTTTGGTTATGGGCTGATTGGCTTTGGCGATGATTATTTAAAAGTGAGCAAGAAAAACACCAAAGGCCTTCCTGGAAAACTCAAATTAGCGGGGCAGATTATCATTGCGCTGATCGCAGCATTATGGGTGCAGCAAGTAGCACCTGAAAACATCAACCACCACATGTCGGTGCCGTTTTTTAAAAATCTTTTGGTTGATCTGGCGTGGTTCTATATTCCGTTTGTATTGGTGGTGATGGTGGGGGCATCAAACGCGGTGAATCTAACCGACGGACTTGATGGTTTAGCGATTGTACCGATCATGATTTGCGCAGGATGTTTTGCGCTGATTTGTTATCTGGTGGGTAACGCCGTCTTTGCCGATTATTTGCAAATTCTGATGGTACCTGGCACGGGAGAACTTGCGGTGTTTTGCGCCGCGATGATCGGCGCTGGCCTTGGGTTTTTGTGGTTCAATGCGCCACCCGCAATGGTGTTTATGGGCGACACGGGAAGCCTTGCCTTTGGTGGCTCGCTGGGCATCATCAGCGTGATTGTGAAACATGAATTGGTGCTCGCAATCATTGGTGGATTATTCGTGATGGAAGCCGTGTCGGTGATGGTGCAGGTGGCCTCGTTCAAGTTGACTGGAAAACGGGTATTTCGCATGGCGCCGATTCATCACCATTTCGAGAAAAAAGGGTGGCCAGAATCGACCGTGGTGATTCGCTTTTGGATCATTGCGGTGATCTTGGCGCTGATTGGTTTATCGACATTGAAATTGAGATAGAGATCATGATTCAACTTCCATCATTACGCAATCAAACCATCGGCGTGTTAGGCCTCGGAAAAACCGGAAATGCAACGGTGGATGCACTGATTGCGTCAGGTGCAAATGTGATCGCGTGGGATGACAATGAGGCCGCGCGCGAAGCATTGATAGTGGGGCGTTCTGGCAAAGTTAAAGTGCAGATTCCAGCTTCATGGCCGTGGCGTGATGTGGCCATGCTGGTGATGTCGCCGGGTATTGCGCTCACACACCCGAAACCGCATCATGTGGTGGAGCTAGCGCAGCAAGCAGGCGTCGAAATTATTGGCGATATTGAGCTGCTCTATCGTGCCTGCCCCGATGCTATTTATATTGCGATTACGGGTACCAATGGCAAATCGACGACGACTAGTTTGATTGGCCATATTTTGCAGCAATCAGGGCGGCATGTGCAGGTGGGTGGTAATCTGGGTCAACCCGTGCTCAGTATGGAGCCACTGAAGGCAGGTGACATCTATGTGTTGGAACTTTCTTCCTATCAACTGGATTTAATAAACACGACAAGATTTAATGTCGCGGTGTTGCTTAATTTCAGCCCCGATCATTTGGATCGTCACGGTGATATGGCAGGATATATTGCGGCCAAAAAACATATTTTTGAACGCCAAGATTTGCAGTCCACGGCGATCGTGGGAGTCGATGATGCAACCGCCGAATCAGTATGCCGTGAGCTGATTGCGCATGCTGCACAGAAGGTGATTCCCATCATGACCACGCAGCACAGTGACAAAGGTATTTGGGTGAAAGAGGCTGTGTTGCACAACCCATTAGCACAGCCCGAAATCACGTTGGATCTATCAGCATTTGAAACATTGCGCGGCGTGCATAATCATCAGAATGCAGCGGCGGCCTATGCAGCATGCTGGTCGGTCGGGATCGGCCACGCGCAAATTACTTCTGCTATGAAAAGTTATCCTGGCCTTGCACACCGAATGCAGCTGGTTGGTAAAAAAGACGGCGTAAGTTTTGTCAATGATAGCAAGGCAACGAATGCCGATGCTGCAGCAAAATCGCTTGGCAGTTACGAGACTATTTATTGGATAGCAGGGGGCATGGCCAAAGCGGGTGGTATTGAATCGCTTGCTCCTTATTTTCCGCGCATTAAACACGCTTTTTTAATCGGTACCGCGCAAGATGAATTTGCGGCAACCTTGCATGACCATGTGGCTGCACAAAAATGTGAAACGCTCGATGCGGCATTCCATGCTGCGCTGCAACAAATTGAACGCGATGGTGCGCAGAATGCAGTCATTCTTTTGGCACCTGCCTGCGCATCATTTGATCAGTTCAAAAGCTTTGAACATCGCGGCGAGGTGTTTGTTGCGTTGGTGAATCAACATGCAATTTGACCGCACGAATCTTTCTCTCGTTGGTCGCTGGTGGTGGACGGTGGACCGCCCGACATGGTTTGCATTACTGCTGCTGATGTGTGTGGGCGCGGTGATGGTGACGGCGGCAAGTCCCGCTGTGGCTGAGCGTCTGGGTTATGATTCATTTTATTTTGTGACGCGCCAGCATATCTTTTTGGCGATGTCGCTGGCGGTGATGTTTGGTGTTTCACTTTTAAGTGTGCCGCAAATTCGCAAAGTGGCGGTGGCGACATTTTTAGTCAGCCTGATATTTATGTTGCTGCTGCCTTTGATTGGATTTGAAAATAAAGGTGCCATTCGCTGGGTACGGATTGCGGGGATCTCGCTGCAACCATCGGAGTTTTTAAAGCCTGTTTTTGCCGTGGTGATGGCGTGGATTTTTGCGGAAAAATATCAGTCGCGCACCTTCCCTGCATTTCGGATTGCGCTAGCTGTTTATGCGCTGGTGGTGGTGCTGCTGATTATGCAGCCCGATTTTGGGATGACGGTGGCGCTGACCTGCATGTTTGGAATTCAGTTTTTTCTGGCAGGCATGCCGTTTGTGTGGGTAGCGGTGATGCTGGGGATGGGGTTGTTTGGCGTGATTGCGGCCTATTTCTTTTTGCCGCATGTGACGCAACGGATTGATCGATTTTTAGACCCGTCATCGGGCGATAATTATCAGGTCGAAAAATCACTAGAGGCGTTTAAAAATGGCGGGTTGTTGGGGCGGGGACCGGGTGAAGGGGAAATCAAACACATCATCCCCGATTCGCATACCGATTTTGTGTTCTCGGTGGTGGGCGAAGAATATGGCCTCATTGTGAGCTTGCTGGTGATCGGAATTTTTGCGTTTGTGGTGATGCGAGGGCTATTTCGGTTGATGCAAGAGCAAGATGTGTTTGTGATGATTGCAGCATCTGGGTTGCTCGCGCAATTTGGGATTCAGGCGATTATCAATATGGGCGTGGCGGTGAATTTGCTACCCGCCAAAGGCATGACGCTGCCATTTTTAAGTTACGGTGGGTCGTCACTGATTTCGATGGCGCTGGCGATGGGCATGTTGCTTGCGCTCACCCGAAAGCGATATGGGATAAGATAGTTGCCAGTTGCCAGTTTTCAGCTATGACTAACGACTCGCAACTCGCAACTGGCAACTCATCATGACTATCCTTCTTGCATCAGGCGGCACTGGCGGCCATATCTTTCCCGCGCAAGCGTTGGCGGAAAGTTTGCTTGCGCAAAACATTTCTGTGGCGCTGATGACGGATCGCCGTTTTCATCACTATAATGAGGCGGCGCTGCAAGGGGTGTTTGGGCGCATTCCACTGCATCATATTCATGCCGGAAATCTGAGCGGTAACCTCATTCAAAAACTCAAAGGTTCGCTTGCCTTAGTGCGAGGCATTATGCAAGCGCGGCGGATCATCAAACGCATGAAGCCTGCATGCGTGGTTGGCTTTGGCGGGTATCCCTCGTTCCCCACATTGTTGGCGGCAACGATGCTAAACGTGCCGACCATTGTGCATGAACAAAATTCGGTATTGGGGCGCACCAATCGCTGGTTGAGCCGCCGTGTGAGCCGCATTGCGACCACCTATGAAACCACCCAATTACTGCCTGAAAGTTGCAAACATAAAGCGGTGTGTGTTGGCAATCCGGTGCGTGCGGCGGTGTTGGCGTTGCGTGAATTACCGTATGTTGCGCCTGAGCAAGATGGTATTTTACGAGTGCTGATCACCGGCGGTAGCCAGGGTGCGCATGTGTTTAGCGCCGTGGTGCCCGAGGCCGTGAAGTTACTTCCCGAAGCGCTGCGCGTGCGCTTGCGGATTGAGCAGCAATGCCGTGCCGATGTGATGGATGCCACGCGCGCCGCTTATGCCGCCATGGGAATTCAGGCCGATCTTGCGCCGTTTTTTGCTGACATTCCGCAACGCCTTGCTTCGGCGCATTTAGTGATTGGCAGAGCAGGGGCATCGACCGTGGCGGAGTTATCGTGCGCTGGCAGACCCGCGCTTTTGGTGCCCTATCCTGCGGCGATGGACAACCACCAATATTATAATGCGCAAAGCGTGGCGGATGCGAATGCGGGCTGGGTGATGGTGCAAGATGGCTTCACGCCACAAGCGTTGGCTGCGCGGCTGGAAGCTTTGTTGCTGACTCCCGATACACTCACCCAAACGGCCGCGAACATGCGCGAGCTTGGCAAGCCCGATGCAGCGGATGCGTTGGCTCGGTTGGTTTTGGGTTCTAGGGGCTAGGTGCTAGGGGCTATAGAAGAAATACACAGGGTGGTTGCGTATTGCAGACGATAGCGTTAGATATATGACTAGCCCCTAACCCCTAGAGCCTGGCCCCTTATGAACACAACTACCATTCGATCTTTTCCCGTATCCAAAACCATGTCGCTCGATGTGGGCACATTGCATTTTGTGGGCATTGGTGGCATCGGTATGAGCGGCATTGCGGAGGTGCTGCACAATTTAGGATATACCGTGCAAGGCACCGATTTAAGCGAGAGTGCCACGGTGGAACGCTTGCGCGGTTTGGGCATGAAGGTGATGATCGGCCACGCGGCAGAGCACATTGCGGGGGCCAGCGCCATTGTGATTTCGTCTGCGGTCAAACCCACTAACGCGGAAGTGATCGAGGCGCGCAATCAACGGATTCCGGTGTTGCGTAGAGCAGAAATGCTCGCCGAATTGATGCGCTTGAAAATGACCGTTTCCATCGCGGGAACCCACGGCAAAACCACCACCACGTCACTAGTGGCCGCGATGTTTGAAGCGGCAGGCCTCAACCCCACCGTCATCAATGGCGGCATCATCAACGCCTATGGCACCAACGCTGTGCTAGGCAAAGGCGAATGGATGGTGGTGGAAGCCGATGAATCCGACGGCACCTTCATCAAGATCCCCTCAACCATTGCGGTCGTCACCAACATCGACCCCGAACATCTCGATCATTATGGATCGTTCGATAATCTGCGCGCGGCGTTTAAGCAGTTCCTCGAGAATATTCCGTTTTATGGATTTGGAGTGATGTGTCTGGATCATCCCGAAGTGCAAAATCTCGTTGCCAAAATCACCGATCGGCGCGTGATCACTTATGGCCTAAGCCCCCAAGCCGATGTGCGCGCGGTGAATGTAGCGCCACAGGGTAAAGTGCAGCGATTCGATGTGGAAATTATGGACCGCGTGACCGCAGAAATTCGCGTGATCAAAGGCGTGGAACTGCCGATGCACGGCCAGCATAATGTGCTCAATGCGTTGGCTGCGGTCAGTGTGGCGATTGAGCTTGGCATGCCCGATGCTGCGATCATCAAAGGCTTCAAGAACTTTGGTGGCGTCAAGCGCCGCTTCACGCAAACGGGGCAGGTGGATGGCATCACCATCATTGATGATTATGGTCATCATCCGGTGGAAATTGCGGCGACATTATCGGCGGCGCGCGCAGCGGTAGCCGGCACGCAAGGCCGCGTGATTGCGGTGGTGCAACCGCATCGCTATTCGAGGCTTTCGAGTTTATTTGAAGGTTTTTGCACCTGCTGCAATGATGCGGATCTGGTGATTGTGGCACCGGTTTACACTGCGGGCGAAGAACCGATTGAAGGCATTCACAGCGAGGCGCTGGCGGAGGGTTTGCGAAACCATGGCCATAAGCAGGTGATGCTGCTCGAATCGGAACATGATCTGGCTGGCTTGATTGATGAACTGGCACTCCCTGATGATTATGTGATTTGTTTGGGCGCAGGCAGCATCAGCAAATGGGCGAATGCATTGCCTGAGCAATTATCGAAAATACGAAGTCATGAAAATACGAAGTCACGAAACGCATCATGACGTCGTGCCTTCCTGACGTCGTGCCTTCGTCTCTTCCTGCTGTGCGCGGCAGTTACAGGGCGTCCGCTGATTTATCGGCTACCACTTGGTTTCGCGTGGGTGGTTGCGCAGAGATTTTATTCAAGCCTGCTGATGCGGAAGATCTTGCGCATTTTATCGCGCATAAATCAAGCGATGTGCCTGTTACGATTTTAGGCGTGGGATCTAATGTAGTGGTACGCGATGGCGGGATTGATGGCGTGGTGATTCGCTTAGGACGAGGGTTCACACAGATGACGCTTTCCCCTCACCCTAACCCTCTCCCGGGGGAGAGGGAAGCTGCGCGCAGCGCAGCGGGTGATGAGGTGTTAACGGTAGGCGCTGGTTGCTTGGACACCAATGTCGCAGAGTTTGCCGCGCAACGTCACGTGCAAGGGTTGGAATTTTTAAGTGGGATTCCAGGCACCATCGGCGGCGCACTAGCCATGAATGCGGGAGCTTACGGCGCTGAGATCAAAGATGTGTTAATAATGGCGCAAGCGGTCAGCCCTGCAGGGCAATTAGTGTGGCTGGATGCACACGAACTCGAATTTTCGTATCGCCATTGTGGATTGCCACATGGGTGGATTTTTACCGCCGCAGTGCTGCGTGCACCACGCGGTGACGAGGCGACGATTCGCACACGAATGGCTACAATTGCTGCGGCTCGCGAATCGACACAGCCTACACGCGAGCGCACGGGTGGCAGCACGTTTAAAAACCCCACACTGCCCGATGGCACCACAAAAAAAGCGTGGGAGTTGATTGACGCGGCCGGCTGTCGTGGTATGATGATAGGAGCGGCGCAAGTGTCGCAGTTGCATTGCAACTTTTTGATCAATAATGGCGGCGCCACCGCAGACGAGATTGAACGGCTCGGCGAAGAAGTTCGCGAAAAGGTGTTCGCAAACTCCGGCATCAGACTGGAGTGGGAAATAAAACGCATCGGCAAGAAGTAGTCTCCAGCGGCCAGTGGCCAGTATTCTGGGGACTGGCAACTGACGACTGGAGACTGCCTGATGCACATAGCCCTACTTAAAGGTGGAATTTCAACCGAGCGCGAGGTATCGCTCACCAGCGGTGCAGCGGTGGAAAAAGCCTTGCTGACATTGGGCTATAAGGTGAGCCCGATTGATGTGGGACACGATGTGGCAGCACAACTTTCCGCGCTCAAACCCGACGCAGCATTCAATGCGCTGCATGGTCGCTATGGCGAGGATGGCTGCATCCAAGGCATCTTAGAATATCTGAAAATTCCTTATACGCATTCGGGCGTGTTGGCCTCGGCTTTGGCGATGGATAAACCGATGGCCAAACATATCTTTGCGCAAAGCGGTTTGCGCTGCGCAGCAGGCGACGTGTTCACGAAAGCGCAGATGCTAAGCGGCGATCCGATGCCACGACCTTATGTGGTGAAACCATTGAATGAAGGTTCCAGCGTTGGGGTCACGATTGTGCATGAGCATGACAATTTTTTCTTCGATGCGACTAACTGGCATTTTGGCGAGGCGGTGCTGGTCGAGACCTATATTGCAGGGCGCGAAATTCAAGTGGCGGTGCTGGATAATGAGGCACTCGGCGCGATTGAGGTTAAACCGCTCAGTGGTTTTTATGATTATGAAGCCAAATATACAGATGGAAAAGCGCTGCACCTCATGCCCGCGCCGATTGATAAAGCGCGCTATGATGAGGTGTGCGAACTGGGCTTACGTGCGCATCAAGCGCTCGGGTGCCGAGGACTTACACGATCAGATTTTCGTTTCAATGAAGGCGGCGACAATCAGTTTTACATTCTGGAAACCAATACGCAACCAGGCATGACGCCGCTGTCGCTCTCGCCCGAAATTGCCGCGCATCGCGGTATCAGTTTTGAGCAATTGATAGAGCGACTGGTGAAGGGGGCGCGGCTGGATGGCTAAAATTGGAAGTGCCATTGCCCCTTGTTCCCAGCTGATGGCGCAGCGTAAGATGTCGCATGATGACGATGAACTGCCGATGAAATGGGAAGAAGATTGTGTGGCGATCAGTCGCCAGAAAGCGCGACATCGCGCGCGCGCGGGCTGGAAGCGCCGTGTGATGCTGATTGCGATGGTGATGATTCCTACTTATGTGGGTTTGGGTGGCTGGTGGGTGTGGACGCAAAACTCCGCGCAAGTTTTTTCTAAATCCGTCACAAACTGGGTGCTGGGCATCACCGCCGATGCAGGGTTTAAAGTGCAGCATATTGAGGTTGCGGGCCTTAAAAATCTGCGCCCCGAATGGGTGCTGGATGCGGCGAACATCCGCATCGGTGATCCGATTTTTAGCGTGTCGGTAGCCGCATTGTGGAAGAACATTCAAGCGCTCCCCGAAGTGCGCAGCGTGCAAATTGAGCGCGATCTGCCCGACACATTGCGGCTGGTGGTGACCGAGCGCGAGGCGGTAGCGCGGTGGCAATATCAGGGCCGTCAGCAGTGGATGGACCGCGATGGAACGCTGCTCGCCAATCAGCAGCACGCGGCCACAGATGGCGATATGGTGCTGGTGGGTAAAGATGTGCCCGCGCATGCGGAGCGTTTTTTGAAGCTGATGGAAACCACGCCTGCGCTCAAAGAAAAAATTGTTTCTGCGGTGCGTGTGGGTAATCGTCGCTGGGATGTAGCGTTTGATAATGGTTTGGTGGTAAAGCTTCCAGCAAGCAATATGGCAGCTGCATGGAAAAAATTTGCGGCGCTGGTGGAGAATGAAAAACTGATGGATCGTGATATCAACATGGTGGATTTGCGCATTGAAGGTCGCGTCTTTTTAACGCTGAATCCGCAACCCGATGCATTGAAAATGATGCCGCTGACATTGACATCAGAGTCACCGCAATGATGAGCAATTCTCTGATGATGCATGAAGCGATTCGCGGTAAACATGGCAGCTTTGCGATGCTCGATATTGGCACGACGAAAGTGGTGTGTTTCATCGGCCATTTAACCGCCGACGGTGTGCAGATTAATGGCGTGGGGCATCAGCTGTGCAAGGGTATGAAATCGGGCGCGATCACCGATGTGGGCGGCGTGGAAGCCTCCATTTTGGCAGCGGTGCATGCCGCGGAACAAATGGCGGGCGAGCCGATTGAAAATGTGATGGTGAGCGTGAATGGCGTGAGCCTGAAATCGCGTAGCGTATCGATTGAACTTGAAGTGGCAGGCGATGCTGCGCACGATCACGATATTGTCGATTTAATTCACGAAGGATGCGCGAGCTTAGAAGATGAATCGCATACGATTTTGCATGCGTTTCCCATTCAATATTATCTGGATGCGACCAAGGGATTGTCCGATCCGCGCGGGATGGCAGGGCATGTGCTGGGCACCGAACTTCATGTGGTGACGGCCAATAATATCTTCCTCAAAAACATCACCAACTGCGTGGCGCGCTGTCATTTAAACATCGATGGTTATGTGATGGCGTCGCACGCTTCGGCGTTGGCGTGTTTAACTGAGGATGAACGCGAGCTGGGCGTGACGCTGATTGATATGGGCGGCGGGGTCACGAGTTTTTCGGTGTTTGCAGGTGGCAAAAATATTTTCTCCGATGCGATTCCTGTTGGTGGCAAACATGTCTCTAATGACATTGCGCGCGGCCTTTCCACCACGCTGATTCATGCCGAGCGTTTGAAGACCATTCATGGCAGCGCGATTGGTTCGGTCAAAGATGCCGAGGTGATGATTGAAGTGCCGCAACTGGGCGAAGAAGATGAAGACGAAGCAGCACTCATGCCGCGCTCGCATCTGGTGGGCGTGGTGCGCCCGCGCATGGAAGAAATCTTTGAGATGGTGCGAAGCAAACTCGAAGCCGCAGGAGTCGACCGCGCAGCAGGCAGACGCTGTGTGCTCACCGGTGGCGGCAGCCAGATGATCGGTGTCACCGATTTAGCCTCGCGCATGCTCAGCAAACAAGTACGCAAAGGCCGCCCGATCGAAATTCCAGGGCTTGCTGAAATGGCAAGCGGCCCATCGTTCGCCACCGCCATCGGCATGGTGCAATTTTTAACACACCAACCGTGGGAAGAATCCCTGCTGCACGATGCGCATTATGGCCACCGCTTCATCCGCATGACCGACCGCGTGAAGCAGTGGTTTAGGCGGAATGTTTAGGGGTAGGGGCGAGGGATGAGGGGCTAGGAGAGTTCACCTCTCCCACTGGGAGAGGTAAAGTCACATCCCTCGCCCCTCGTCCCCCCAATAACAATCCTTGTTATTCGTTCAAAATTCTGTTTATAATAGAACAAATTGGAGGATGCCCATGAACATATCGATTACACCTGAACTTGAGCAATTTGTGCATGCGAAAGTGAAAAGCGGGATGTATAATTCGGCGAGCGAGCTCATCCGCGAGGCATTGCGATTGCTTGCCGAGCGCGATGAACTGCACACACGCCGCATCGCCGCCATGGACGCCTTCTTGCAAGAGGGCATTGATTCCGCAGCAAATGGAGACCATGTGACGCCGGAGGAATTATGGGCGGAATTGGATGAGATCATTCGTGAAGCAGAACAAAAACATGGCTAAGCGTTATATTATATCTACTCAAGCGCGTGCCGATATTGCTGCCATAACGCGCTATATTTCTGCGGATAATCCTGCGGCCGCCCGAAAAATGAAATTGGCGATGATGCAGGCATGTGAAAAGCTTGGCAAACACCCATATATGGGGCAGGAGCGCGAAGACGTGACGTCTCAACCGCTGCGCTTCTGGCCAGTCCATTCCAACTATATGATTGTTTATGATCCAGCGACCAATCTGGTGATGATCGTGCGCATCTATCACAGTGCGCGCTTCACGGCGATGCTCGTGCCGCAGTAGGGTGAGAGATGAGGGGCTAGGTTTTAGATTGGTGAACCAGATACCGGTATTGCTGCGCAAACCGGTATGACAGCTTTCACTCGACTCTCGACTCTAACTCCTCACCCCATTTTCCCCGTCCTTGTGCACAACTTCCAAAATCGGGTTGAAGCGCGTCAGAATGCGGCAAACGCGCATCCACAAGGCCGATTAGGTCATCAAGCGACCCTTTTGATTTAGAAAAACTGGATTCCCCCTGCGCGGGAATCACGCGTCACCCATGAAAAAACTTTGCAAGCGTTAACGCTTTTTTAACGATTTATTCGCCGCCCTATCATTTTGTAGTTTTTTTTACCCTAATTTTGTGTTATAACCCTGATCTCTCTTGATGAGAGCAATCACCTTTTTTAGTGATCGACAGCACCTAAGTTCGGTGCGGGGATGTTTTAACTTTGTTGCCTGTGGATAACTTCCGGCATGCAACGCAACTTTTCGAAGGGTCGACTATGGCAAAAGCAGTATTTAAGGTTGGCGAATATGTTGTATACCCTACGCATGGCGTGGGCAAAATCACCGCAAAGGAAGTCGAAACCATCGGTGAGTTTGAATTGAACGTGTTTGTCATCAATTTTGAAAAAGACAAAATGACCCTGCGCGTTCCTGTAAACCGCGCTGAAGCAGCGGGCTTGCGTTCGGTATCAGGCGAAGGCGAAGTGAAAAAAGCACTCACCACCCTCAAAGGCCGCGCGCGCACCTCGCGTGGGATGTGGAGCCGCCGTGCTCAGGAATATGAAGCCAAGATCAATTCTGGCTGCATTATTTCGGTGGCCGAAGTGGTTCGTGATCTGCATAAAAATGTCGATCAATCAGAGCGTTCCTATTCTGAGCGCATGATTTACGAGACCGCGATGAACCGTCTGGTGGGCGAAGTGGCGGCATCAGAGAAAACCGATAGCATGAAAGCGCACGAAAAACTCATCCGCGCGTTGAAAAAACAAGCGGCATAAAACCAATACCTCTTTGTTGTTAAAAAAAACCGGCCCAGTGCAAATTGGGTCGGTTTTTTTGTGGTTGAAATTGCGACACAATTAAGGTAAGGTAAAAGTATAAAAAGTAAGGAATTCGCATGCATTCGACCATTACCAGCAAAGGCCAGATTACGCTACCTGCCGCGTTGAGGAAAAACCTGCAACTCAAACAGGGTGATATTGTGAATTTTGTGCCACTGCCTGACGGAAATTATCGGCTTGAGGCGAATAGAAAAATTCCCATCACGGCGTTGAGGGGGATATTTGCTGTGTCAGGCCCTATCTTGAGTGTTGAGCAGATGAAGGATGCCATCATGGAAGCGGTGAATGAAGATTATCATCGCTCCATTCAACCATGATCGCGGTCGATACGAATATTCTGGTGAGGTATATTGTTCAGCTTGATGAGCCGTACACCAAAGTTGCCGATCACTTTTTTGATACGTCAATCGCTCAACATAGGTCGATTTTCATTTCGCTGCTGGTATTGTGCGAAGTGGTCTGGGTACTGGGTCGTAGCTATGGATTTTCTCGAAAGCAGCTCGTGACAATCGTTGAAATGTTAAAAACTTCCGAGCATATCATTCTAGAGAATCCCGATATTGTAACGCTGGCGTTGGAGGATTTTCGTAGTAAAAAAGCAGGCTTTTCAGATTACATCATGCTGCATATCGCCGAAAGACATCGAGCCTTACCGCTTTACACCTTCGATCAAGCCCTTGCCGATCATCCGATGGCGGTGCTGCTGGTGAAGTGAAAAAGCCTAAACCCTTCTCTCCAGCATCAGTTTTTTAATTTCCGAAATCGCCTTGGCGGGGTTGAGGCCTTTAGGACAGGTTTTCGCGCAATTCATGATGGTGTGGCAGCGATAGAGGCGGAAGGGGTCTTCGAGGTTATCGAGGCGATCTCCCGTCATTTCGTCGCGGCTATCCACAATCCAGCGGTACGCTTGCAGCAAAATCGCAGGGCCAAGATAGCGGTCCGAATTCCACCAATAGCTCGGGCACGAGGTGGAGCAACAGGCGCATAAAATGCACTCATATAAACCATCCATTTTCTCGCGGTCCTCGGGCGATTGCAGGCGCTCCGAGTTGCTGGGCGGCGCGCTTTGGGTCTGCATCCAGGGTTGAATCGATTCATATTGCGCGTAAAAATGGCTCAAGTCTGGCACAAGGTCTTTGATGACAGGCATGTGCGGCAGCGGATAGATTTTGATGTCGCCTTTCACATCGCCAATCGCTTTGGTGCAGGCCAGTGTGTTGGTGCCATCAATATTCATCGCGCATGAGCCGCAAATGCCCTCGCGGCACGAACGGCGAAAGGTCAGGGTGGAGTCCATTTCATCTTTGATTTTGATGATAGCATCAAGCACCATCGGGCCGCAGCTATCCATATCCACTTCATAGCTATCGAGGGTAGGATTTTCAGCGTTACCAGCAGCATCCACGTGCTCAGGATTCCAGCGATAGACCTTGAAGGTTTTCAGATTTTTCGTGCCCGCAGGGGCGGCGTAATGGCGGCCTTTTTCAACCTTGGAATTTTTGGGTAGCGTAAATTCGGCCATAATGTCCTCTTTAGTGGTTAGAGTCGAGAGTCGTGAGTCGAGTAGCGCTTTGAGAGCGTTGTAAAATAATGTCCAAGGCCTTTGTATTTGTCATTCCGGCCTTCGCTGGGATCACAACATAGCAAGCTGGCTATGCACAGACCTTACTTTTTACTCGACTCTCGACTCTAATCACTTTTTCTAATGTTAGGCAGCAGGCGCTGCTTGCCTGCTTTTTTCTGTTCAATTTCGGCAATGGTTTTGTTCATGGTTACAAAGCGCTCAGGCGTTGTCGGGTGGGTAGTGCGCGTATAGATTCCCTGCTTATTCACCTTCGCCATCTGACGCCAAAACTGCGGCGCATCTTCCACTTTGAATCCGGCACGCGCAACGATATAAAGCCCGATATAATCGGCTTCATTTTCAAATTCGGGCGAATAGGATAGCAGCGCCGTTTGCGCACCTATTTTGCCGATTTGGCCTTGCGTGTTGATGCCTTGAGATGATGCCAATGCATCGAGCAGTGTGCCAAGCAACGCACCGCCCACCACGTTATTTTGCGTCGATTGCACATGCCGCATCATGTGGTGGCTATATTCATGCGCTAAGATAAAGGCGAGTTGATTATCGTTTTTGGCGAATTCAACCATATCAGCATTCATCACAATTTGCGTTCCGTCCGCATGCGCGTTCAGGCCTTTACTTTTCGTTGAAAGTATTACCCTCATGTCGCAGTTGGCCTGAGATCCGTTGAGTTCACGGCACAGTTTGGTGGCTTCTGGTGCTAACTTATCAATCACACCTTTGAGTCGATCGCGCATCGCACTAATATCATCTTGGGTAAAAGATTTACCTTCATATTGCGACGTCACTTGCGCGTCTGCCATATAGGATTGTTGCTGGCGTTCCTGCGCGATTTCAGCTTGCGAGGCGTGCGGTGTCATGGCGGTGGGTTTGGCACAGGCAGCCAGTAATGTCATCCCAGCGAAGGCTGGGATCCAGAACAAGCGAAAACTGGATTCCCGCTTTCGCGGGAATGACGATCGAACTGGCAACTGGCAACTGGCAACTGACAACTTCATCATCAATAAACCCTTTTCTTAGGCGGAAACACGTCCACATCGTCGGTCAGCGTTTCCATATGAACGGGGCGGTAATTGAGAGTGGTGCTGCCATCGGCGTCCAACCAACAAATGGTGTGTTTCATCCAATGAGTATCGTCGCGCTCAGGGTGGTCTTCTTGCGAGTGTGCGCCACGGCTTTCCTTGCGGTTGAGCGCCGAATGCAGCGTGATGGACGATTGCGCACGTAAATTATCGAGTTCGAGTGCTTCGACCAGATCGCTGTTCCACACCAACCCGTGATCGTTGATTTTAAGATCGTTGAACGATTGATACACCGCATCAATTTTTTTGCAGCCTTCTTTGAGCGATTCATCGGTGCGAAACACCGCCGCGTGGTCTTGCATCACACGCTGCATGGTGCGGCGGATTTCAGAGGTGGGCGTTTTGCCGGATGCGTAACGGATATTATCGAAGCGCGACAAGGCTTGTTCGGTAGAATGAGCAGGGGCTTTGGCGTGCGCGCCACCGGGCTTGACCAGCTCGCGCGCGCGGTGCGCAGCGGCACGGCCAAACACCACCAGATCGAGCAGTGAGTTAGAACCTAAACGGTTGGCGCCATGCACCGAAACGCATCCGGCTTCGCCGATTGCCATCAGGCCTGGCACCACGGTGTCGGGGTCGCCTTTGTGGAGTGTCACCACCTCGCCATGATAGTTAGTAGGAATACCACCCATATTGTAATGCACCGTGGGCAGCACCGGAATGGGTTGCTTGGTGACATCAACACCTGCAAAGATTTTCGCGGTTTCCGAGATTCCGGGTAAACGCGCGTGCAACACATCGGGATCCAAATGATCGAGGTGTAAAAAGATGTGGTCTTTATTCGCGCCAACGCCACGCCCTTCGCGGATTTCCATCGTCATCGAGCGGCTGACGACATCGCGTGATGCGAGATCTTTTGCAGAAGGTGCATAGCGCTCCATGAAGCGCTCGCCTTCGGAATTGACCAAATATCCGCCTTCACCGCGTGCGCCTTCGGTAATCAGGCAGCCCGCGCCATAGACGCCCGTGGGGTGAAACTGCACAAATTCCATATCTTGCAGCGGAATGCCCGCGCGAACGGCCATGCCGCCGCCATCGCCCGTGCAAGTGTGGGCGCTTGTTGCGGAAAAATATGCGCGGCCATAACCACCCGTTGCCATCACCGTTTGCTGGCCATAAAAGCGATGCATCGAGCCATAGTCGAGGTTCATCGCGAGCACGCCGCAACATTGGCCATCATCGGTCATCAGCAAATCAATCGCGAAATATTCGATGAAAAATTTGGCCTGATGTTTGAGCGCCTGAGTATAAAGCGTGTGCAAAATGGCGTGGCCGGTGCGATCAGCTGCAGCACAAGTGCGAACCGCGGTGCCTTCGCCATAGCGCGTGGTCATGCCGCCGAAAGGCCGCTGATAAATCTTGCCTTCCTCGGTGCGCGAAAAAGGCACGCCATAATGTTCGAGTTCAATCACTGCCGCCATCGCGTTTTTGCACATATATTCAATGGCGTCTTGATCGCCCAACCAGTCGGAGCCTTTGATGGTATCATACATGTGCCAGCGCCAGTCATCTTCGCCCATATTGCCCAGTGCCGCCGAAATGCCGCCTTGAGCAGCCACCGTGTGCGAGCGCGTGGGAAATACTTTGGAAATACACGCAGTGGATAGGCCTTGCTCGGCCATGCCAAAGGTCGCGCGTAAACCAGCGCCACCCGCACCCACCACAATCACATCATAATGATGGTCGGTCATAGCGTAGGCTTTGGTGATGGAAGGGGCTGAAGTGGTAGGCGATGCCATAAAAAATATTCTCCTAAAAACCAACAACGTGCATTTTAATCACCGCCACCCAACTCATCACGGTGAGGGTGCTGAAAACCAGCAAGCTGGTGACGAGCATGGTGGTTTTGATGCAGGCGCAATGAACATAATCTTCGATCACCACCTGAATGCCGAGCTTGGCGTGCATGAACATGGCGGTGAGCAATATCAGCGTGGCAATGGTATGCAACGGTGAACTAAACCACACGGCCACCTCATAGACATCGCTGCCCATCATGCCGGTGATCATGGAATAGACAAACCACAGTGATAGCGGAATCATGACGAGAGCGGTGATGCGCTGCATCCACCAATGATGGGTGCCGTCTTTAGCAGAACCAAGGCCACGCGCCTTGCTTAAAGGCGAACGCAAACGGGTTTTGTGATCGCTCATAGCGCGGCTCCGTTGTAGATTTTATCGCAGATAAAGACCCAGCTGATCGCGGTCATAATAAGCGCAAAGGCAATGACGGCAAGGCCGCTACGGGTCACGTTTTTCAGATCAAAGCCGCGCCCCATATCCCAAAACAGATGGCGGATGCCGTTGCCAAGGTGATAGAAAAACGCGAATGTCCAGCCGCCCAGCACGAGCATTCCCAGAGTGCTTACGGCTAATTCTTGCCAAAATTCAAAATAGGATTGGTCATAGGCGGCAGCCCACAGCCACGCCACCAAAAACAGCGTGCCAAGGCTCAGGAAAACGCCGCTCGCGCGGTGAGTAATCGACATCACCGAGGTAATTTGCGGACGATAGATTTGTAAATGCGGCGACAAAGGACGCTGAGGTTTCATATTGTGTCTCTTTGGTTTTAGAATGATTGTAATATGGGGCACATAATAGGAATTTTTGCAAGATAATCCAGCGAAAATATCGATCACATCACAATGACGCGATGCTTATTGCGCTGCTGTATCAAAATAGCGATTATTTGCTTTTTGAAGCTTTAGTTTGAGCGAGTGTGTCAATGAGATCACATGTGGTGGCATCCACCTTAAAATTGCCTGCTGCCCCAGCCAGAGCCGTGATTGAACGACCTTTGAAGTTTGATGCTCCGGTTACTTCCACGGGCTTATCATTTTTTTTGCCATTGACCATTAAAAATGGCCTCAGTCTTTCAGGGAAATCCTCTAATGCACCAATGCGGTCACTGCCGACCTTCATCTCCACATCCAGCGTGGCCAGATTTTCATAGAGGGCTTGCGTGCTGGCAGCGATCTTATCTATTGTTCTATCTTTAAACAGGCCTGTCTTTTCAAGAGCCGTTTCAGCTGCTTTTTTTACGGCATCGAGCACACTATTTTCCCATTGATACAAATCAATATCGAAGGTTGGGCTGTCACTGGTTTCCTGATAACGGTATCGATCCTTCGTTATGATTCCATAACTGCCAAAACGAATCAGTTGATCAAGTGAATCAGTGGCATGCCATGGAGTGCCATCAGATTTTTTGACGTTCGCGTATTTTTTCTCCAGCGCAACCAGATCAATCGGCAAATCGATTTCAAATCGTGGCTTTAATCCATTGTCTAATTTATTTTCATTTTTTCCTTTGAATGTCACAACGGCATCAACATGGTTGCCATTTCGCGTGATTCGGATACGGGTTTTAGGGATTTGATCGGGGCTGATAATAGCTTGACTGATGTTGCCTATCTGGCTCCACCCATTTTTTCCTGCTAGGTCGTTTAATGTATCAAGTAGTGGCTTTTTAGTTTTGGGGTCAACCGCATGGCGATCGAGCAAAAATCCTTGCTCCATCTCTTTGAAGGCATCGTTTACCTTTTCTATTGGAAGATTGGGAATGTTGGATACGCCAAAGGGTGTTTCGATGATTGCTTGCACATGCTTGGTATCAATGTGTTCAGTTATTTTCAACGGCATGTGTTACACAC
>JAKFUW010000020.1 GCA_021732545.1 Alphaproteobacteria bacterium
TTGGATGCGTAACGCAATGCTCACGGCGCACGAACAAGAGTGCGAACAACGACAAAGGAATGTTGCATGAAACATGAACATTGTACGCATCAGACGCTCATGCTGTTTTTAATACTGCTGCAAGGCTCAGGCCAAGCCTTTGTAGATTATTTTATCCACCTCAATTTCAGAGAAAAATGAACCCATGCTCAACATCAGCGCCCACCGCCGCAATCTTATTTTCAGCGATATCTTCCGTAAAATTGGTGCGATCATACGATTTATTGAAACCGTCCTTGCGCCCGGCGCCGGGCTGATTCAACGCGTCACGCTGGCGCATGTGTTTTTTATCTCCGGCCTGGTTAAGCTTGGAAATTGGGACAATGCGCTGTATTTGGCCGAGCATGAATATCCGGTAAGTTGGTTAAGCCCAGCCATGTCCGCGACTATTGGTGTAAGCATTGAGCTGTTATGCCCCATTCTGCTTGCGCTTGGCCTGATGACGCGTTTGGTGGCTTTACCATTACTGATACTGACGGCAGTGGCGCAAACTGTCTATCAGCCGGTGAATGCGCAGGTTTTTTGGATTATTATTCTGGGCTTTTGGATAGTGAGAGGCGCAGGCGCGGATTCCATGGATCATCTTCTGCGCGGCATTAAAAATTCATCCCTGCCTTTTGCGAAACCTTTGGGTCAACTCTATCATTTTTTAACGGATCATATTTCGCCATTTTACATGCTGTTTATTCGGCTATGGATTGCGGCCATCCTCTATGTGGCATGGCACGCCTCTGATATGATGGAAATGGCAACACATTGGTCGTTTCTAGCCTATCATCCGCAGCTTTCTGTTTTGTATATGAAAGAAAACGAAATGCTTTCATGGGGCTTAGGCGGCATGGCGGCACTGTGCATTGCACTCGGTTTTGGCGCGCGCCTTGCGGCGCTTGCTGCTTTTGCAGGCTTATCTGTTATCACTCACGAAGTATCCGTGACACCCGTACAGCAAAGCGAGATTGTCTACTGGGTGATGCTGCTTTCGGTGCTGTTCTTTAATGGCCCTGGAAAATATTCCTTCGATCATGTGCTACGCAGAGGCATTGGAAAATTATTTCCGCAAATGGATGGCGGTACCAAAACTGATCTCAGCGACTTACCGCATGTGGTGATTGTGGGCGCTGGGTTTGGCGGCGTCGCCGTTGCAAAAATGCTGCGTACTACGCCATGCCGTATCACCTTAATTGATAAACATAATTATCATTTATTTCAGCCACTACTGTATCAAGTGGCGACAGCTGGTCTCTCGCCGTCAAATATCGCAACCCCAATTCGTAGTTTGTTTAGAGATCAGAATAATATTCGCGTCATGCTGCGTGAAGTCACGGGTGTCGATAAAGACCAGCGCCACGTGCTCGTGCATGAAGGCGAGCCTATAGCTTATGATTATCTGGTGCTGGCCACTGGCGCACGCCATAGCTATTTTGGCAAAGATGAATGGTCGGAATTTGCGCCCGGCATGAAGCGTGTGGAAGATGCGATCGCCGTGCGCGCAAAACTCCTTAAAGCGTTTGAAGCAGCCGAAAATTGCGATGATCCGATGATGCAGCAACAACTCCTTACATTTGTTATTGTGGGTGGCGGGCCAACGGGCGTTGAGCTTGCCGGTGCACTGGCGGAACTTGCGCACAAAGGTATGGAAGATGAGTTCCGCCGCATCGATCCAAGCAAAGCGAACATTTATCTGGTTGAAGCCGGACCGCGCGTACTAGCCGTGATGCCAGAAGATATTTCTGCCTATACCAAAACCGCACTGGAAAAACTAGGCGTGACGGTGATGACTGGTGGCCGCGTAGAAGCCATTGATGCTGAAGGCGTGTTGGTGAACGGCCAGCGTATTTATTCTACCAATGTGATTTGGGCGGCGGGTGTGCAATCCTCGCCAGCAGCGCAATGGCTTGGTGCGCAAGCAGATCGCGCCGGTCGTGTTAAAGTAGGCAAAGATTTAACTGTGCCCGAAACAGAAAATATTTATGCGATTGGCGATACGGTGCTGGCCGAAGTGTGGAACGGAAAACCCATGCCGGGCTTAGCCCCCGCTGCCAAGCAAAGCGGCATGTTTGTTGCCAAACATATCCGCGCGCACATCGAAGGCGCGGTACCAGAAAAAGAATTCCACTACAAACATTATGGCAGTTTAGCGACCATTGGTAGGCAGGCAGCAGTCGCTGATTTTGGAAGATTCCGGATGAAAGGCACGCTCGCCTGGTGGTTCTGGGGCGTGATTCACGTGATGTTTTTGGCCAATCTACAAAGCCGAATTACCGTGATGCTCGAATGGTTCTGGGCGTATGTGACCTTCAAACGCTCGACGCGCCTGATTACGGAAACAACCACCACGAATTAATATTGTAACCCATACCCCATGATCAACGAATAGCTAGGCACAACCAACAAGGAGAACGTTATGTTAAAAGGAAAATCGGCGATTGTAACGGGCTCGACCAGCGGCATTGGCTTGGGCATTGCCCATGTCCTCGCCAGCCACGGTGCGAACATTGTTATCAACGGATTTGGTGATGCAACAGCCATCGAAGTCGAACGCGCCAGCATTGAAAAAACACATGGTGTAAAATGCGTCTATTCACCCGCCGATATGAGCAAGCCAGAGCAAATCCGCGAGATGGTAAAACTCGCTGAGACGAGCTTTGGTGCCGCCGATATATTGGTCAACAATGCAGGCATTCAGTTCACCGCGCGCACCGAAGATTTCCCCGAAGACAAATGGGACGCGATTATTTCCATCAATTTGGCAAGTGCCTTTCACGCGATGAAAGCCATCTTGCCTGGCATGCAAAAACGTGGCTTTGGCCGCATCATCAACATCGCTTCGGCGCATGGGTTGGTAGGGTCGCCAGAAAAAATTGCTTATGTTGCGGCCAAACACGGTATTGTCGGCATGACCAAAGTGGTGGCACTGGAAAATGCAACCGCCAACATCACGTGCAATGCCATTTGCCCTGGCTGGGTGCTGACGCCACTGGTGCAAAAACAAATCGAAGATCGCGCGGCCAAAGAAGGCATTACGGCCGAGGTTGCCGCGAAAGAAATGCTCTCGGAAAAACAACCGTCGCTGCGTTTTGCCACGCCGGAACAAATGGGCGCAGCAGTCGTGTTTTTGTGCAGCGATGCTGGCAGCTCTATAACAGGTGTCTCGTTGCCAATCGATGGCGGCTGGACAGCACAATAGGACATAAATCATGACAACCAAAACCAAGACTAAACCATCCGGTAAACGCCAAACCAAAACTATTAATTTGGCGTTACAAGGTGGAGGTTCGCACGGGGCATTCACCTGGGGCGTGCTCGATTATTTGCTCGAAGATGGCAGGCTGGAATTTGAGGGCATCAGCGCCACCAGCGCAGGCGCCATGAACGCCGTGGTGTTCGCGCAAGGCTATATCAACCACGATAAAGACGAAGCTCGCGCCGCACTCACGCATTTTTGGAAAACCGTGAGTGATATTTCTGGCAAAATGAATCCGCTGAAAGATCTTTCTAAACTACCCTGGTTTAGCGCCATGAAGGACATGCAATCACAACCATCGCCGCTTCACCAAATGGCCGATTTTATGACGCGCATGTTTTCGCCTTATGAGCTCAATCCGTTTAACCTTAATCCGCTCAAAGACATTTTGGAACAAACGATTGATTTTGAGGCCATCCGCAAACACTCACCGATTAAACTTAACATCTGCGCAACCAATGTGGAAACCTGCAAAGTCCGTATTTTTGAGACCAAGGAAATCACCGCCGATGCGATTTTGGCTTCGGCCTGTTTACCCTCATTATTTCAATCGGTAGAAATTGACGGGGAATATTTCTGGGATGGTGGTTATATCGGCAATCCGGCTATTTTTCCGCTGATCTATAATTGCGCTTCGCACGATGTGGTGATTGTGCATATCAACCCGATTGTGAGAAAAGGCGTGCCCACTAGCGCCTCAGAGATTATGAACCGGCTCAATGAAGTGAGTTTTAATTCGTCGCTCATGCGCGAAATGCGTGCGGTGGCCTTTGTTGGCAAATTGATTGAAGATAAAAAAGTGAAAGCGGGGGATATGAAACAGATGCACATTCATTCCATCCGATCCGATGAAGAAATGGCGCAACATGATGCGTCTAGCAAAATGAACACCGACTGGGATTTTCTGTGCCAGCTTCATCATAAAGGTCGCGACATTGCAAAGCAGTGGCTTGATGAAAACTACGCAAAAATTGGCAATGCATCGTCTGTTGATATACGCAAAGAATTTTTATGAGGCTTACAACCTGTGTGGCTCTTATGTTAGGATGGCTTTTCATAAGCCATCCACTTTATGCCGCTGATATTGTTTTTGAACCCATCACTGCGCTTGACGGCGCGATTTCCTTTTCCGCCGATAGTACCAGCACACATGTTCAGGTGAATGATCTGTTAAACAATCGCCCGTTAAAAACGATCCCATGTGAGGAACCCAGCGCCGCATCGCTACTGCCAGATGAATCGGCTCTCGTGGTTTTTTGCCAGAAACAAAAGCAATTAATATGGATCAATAGTGGTTTTTATGACGTGACGAAAACGCAACCGGTTGCTTCATTAGCCCAGGCGCAATTGCATCTGGATGCGCTGTCTAAACCGCCAAAGTCTCACCGGGAGATTATCAAAGAAGTGGTGTTGCTTGGTACGGTGCACGATGAACATTATACCAATAAAAATTATTCAATTGATCGCTTACGCAAAACCATCGAGGCCGTCCACGCAACGGTTGCGCTGATTGAAATTCCTGCCAATCATTTTGAACGCGGACTCAAGGAATTTTTAGAATCTGGAAAAGTAACCGCTACACGCTTTGCCGTCTATCCTGAATATACCGATATTTTGCTACCGATGGCCAGAAATGGTACTATCACGCTTATCCCCACCGCCGGCTGGAGCGAGCCGATGAACCATTTTCGAAACCAGGCGTTAGATGCTATCCGCCATAATCCTATGAAAAAGAAAAACTGGGCTCTTTACCAAAATGACCAGGAGCAACTAGCTCGTGAGGAAAAAAAACATGGCGGCGATGCAACTTTTATTAATAGCGCCGAGTATGATAAGTCAGTTGCCAAAGCGCAACAACATTACGCCGAATTTGATCTGGGTCCGGGAAGTTGGGAGCGCATCAATGCTTCGCATATTCGCGGGATTGAGCGGGCTCTGGACGCTATTGATACACCCAACACCCGTGTACTCATTACCTATGGCGCGCTGCATAAATATAAAATCATGAAAGCTTTGTTGAGTCGGCCTGATGTTAAAATTCTCGACAGCAGACAATTTATACCCTCTTATTAACGTCATTTATTTTGAAAGAATTGCTTATGGAAATGACTGATATTTTAAAGCTTCCCTCAATGCCGCTGGCCAGCCCCAGCTATCCGTTCGGGCCCTATCGCTTTATCAACCGCGAATATTTTATTGTGACCTATGAGTCTGATGCGCAAGCTATCCGCGAAGCACTACCCGAACCGCTGGAACCCGATGGCAGCAACACCGTGCTGTATGAATTTATCCGCATGCCCGATTCATCTGGTTTTGGTGATTATACCGAAACGGGTATCGTGATTCCTGCGCTATATAAAGGCGAGCATGTGAATTTTACAGCGCAGATGTATCTCGATTGCGAGCCACCGATTTCGTGTGGGCGCGAGGTGTGGGGATTCCCGAAGAAATTCGCGCATCCGGTGCTGCAAGTGGCGCAAGATACACTCACCGGACGCATTGAATATGCAGGGCAACCCGTTGCCATCGCCACGATGGGCTATAAGCACGAAAACCTCACCTATAATACCGCAACCGGTATGAGTGACCCAAGCGCGATTGAGAAAAAAATGGCAAAAACCAGTGTGAATCTGAAACTGATTCCCGATGTCGATGGCTCGCTCGCCATCGCACAATTGGTGGCATATCATTTAACCGACATACAGGTAAAAGGCGCATGGGCAGGGCCTGCGCGCTTGCATTTAATCCCTCACGTGAATGCTCCAGTGGCCGATCTGCCGGTCAAAAAAGTCATCGGCGGCACGCATTTTATTGCCGATCTTACGCTTCCTTATGGGCGCGTGTTGCATGATTATCTCGCGGGGAAATAACCATGAAAACCTCCGACATTCTAAAAGCATCTTCCATGCCGATCGCAAGCCCCACCTATCCGCGCGGACCGTATCGTTTCATCAATCGCGAATATTTTATCATCACCTATGAATCGGACGCCGATGCCATACGCCGCCTGTTGCCTGAACCACTCAAGCCCGACGGCAGCAACACGGTGTTTTATGAATTTGCGCGGATGCCCGATAGCTCGGGCTTTGGCGATTATACACAAACTGGCATCGTCATTCCTTGTACGTTTGAAGGCACACCAATGCATCACGTATCGCAAATGTATCTGGATTGCGAACCCCCCATTTCTGGCGGGCGCGAAATTTGGGGTTTCCCGCAAAAACTGGGCAAGCCGACCTTGAAAATTGCGCAAGATACGCTAACGGGAAGGTTAGAATATGCGGGCCAACCCGTTGCCATCGGCACCATGACCTACAAGCATGAAAGCCTGATGGACACTAAGACACTTGAACAAAGGCTGGGTGCTACCCGTGTCAATCTCAAGCTCATTGCGCATGTGGACGGCACCCTTGCTATCGCGCAATTAGTGGCCTATAACATGATAGATATTACGTTAAAAGGCGCATGGGCTGGCCCCGCACGTCTGCATTTAATTGCGCATGTGAATGCGCCGGTCGCCGATTTGCCGGTGCGTAAAGTGCTCGGTGGCTTACATGCTATTGCTGATGTAACGCTGCCTTATGGTCGCGTGGCGTATGATTATTTAAAGGATAGAAAGTAGCTATGCCCTATATCAATCTACAAATTACCAAAGGTGCGAGTCGGGAGCAAAAAAAGAAAATTGTTGAAGAAATTACGAAAACAATCGTCGGTGTGCTTGGTAAAAAACCTGAGCATATTCACATTGTAATTCAAGAAATTGACGCAGATGATTGGGGATTTTCGGGCATGCTTACCAGCGATTATCTGACACAATAATAGAGGGGCTGATGCAATCGCTAAAGATTCATAACTCTATTGTCATCCTCGCAGCACTCGGTGCAGCGCTGGCGGTGGTGCAAACACAAACCAACTGGCTCGATGCTAAAGCGGAAAAATTAATGGAGCGCGAGCGCTGTTTTGGCGTCACGCGCGCGGGTGCTAATGATTGCGCAACGCCCAAACATTCCTGCGCCGCACAAGCAACCAAACCACGTGATGCAGAAGAATGGATCATGCTACCCAAAGGCCTGTGCGATAAACTCGTAGGTAGCAGGACAGAAAGCCTATGATGCCACCCAAGCGCATTCAAGCAGACCTCGCGGAGCTACAACATAAAAGCGAGATGCTAGTGGCGCTGGTACAGTTCGGTGTGCTTGTTCTATTGGCGTTACTTTATTTCCTTTCACCCGCTGGCCATGCGCCCGATGCGCCTGTACGTTCTGCGCCTTTGGGACTTGGGCTTTTTGCTATTCTTATTTTGGTACGGATATGGTTTGCCTATACGCGTCAATTAACGCCGCTTTTTCTTGGTTTTTCAGTTATTACTGAAATGTCGCTGCTCATATTTACCATCTGGACATATCACCTGCAATTTGAAGCGATGCCGACGGTGAATCTCAAAAACACTCATATTGCCTATGTTTTTGTGCTGATTGCACTCAGGGGACTGCGCTTTGAGCCGATATGGGTGATTTTGTCTGGTCTTACTGCGGCGATTGGCTGGGCGCTCATCGTTGTCTATACGCTGCACACGTCTGGCCCGGAAATCATCACCTGGGATTATGTGACCTATGTCTCCACGCGCAGCCTGCATCCTGGTGGTGAGTTCGATAAAATTCTGACCATATTGTTAGTAACCGGTATCACCGCTTATACCCTCAAGCGCGCGCGCGATACATTGTTTACTGCCGTCAGCCAATCGCAAGCAACGAAAGATTTATCGAAGTTTTTTGATGTGGATGTCGCCAAAAAAATCACCGGATCTGAAGAAGGATTGGTCGCCGGCTACGGTGAAATCCGCAAAGCTGCAATTATCTTCACTGATATGCGTGGCTTCACTAAAGCATCTGCACATTTAACAGCAACTGAGCTGATCGGCTTGCTCGGCGAATATCAGAAACTCCTCATCCCCATCATTCGCAACCATGGCGGCAATATCGATAAATTCATGGGCGATGGTATTCTGGCAAGTTTCGGCGCGGTGAGCCCAAGCGAAACCTATGCGGCAGATGTATTGCGCGCGGTGGATGATATTCAAATAGCATCCAATGCGTGGACTAAAGAGCGCCAGTCAAAGGGCTTGGTTCCCGTTGCTATTGGCGCAGGTATTGCCGTGGGTGACGTAGTATTCGGCGTAATTGGTCATGAAGACCGCCTGGAATATACGGTTATTAGTGAAACAGTGAACCTCGCTGCAAAACTCGAAAAACATAATAAAACTGAAAATGCCAAAGCGCTCACCACAAAAACGGCACTTGATTTAGCCATTGCCCAAGGTTACCTACCGCCATCCCCTAAAGAAATCCGCCTGGAACGTAACGTTGCAGGAGCGAGCGAACCGATTGATGTCGTGGTGCTCGCATGACTGAGCTGGCCATCCTTTCCGCGTTGATGCTCAAGCATTTAATCTGTGATTATCCGCTGCAAACGCCCTATCAGTTTATGAACAAAGGCATTTACGGACACCCTGGCGGTTTATTGCATGTGGGCATTCATGCGGCAGGCACTCTCATCGCGTTATCGTTTTTTACGTCATTTTTAACGGCACTTGGTTTAGCCCTGCTTGATGCCTTCATTCATTATCACATCGATTGGGCAAAAAATAAAATCAACCGCCGCTTCAACCTCAAATCCACTGGCGGCGCTGGCTTCTGGATTACATTTGGGGTGGATCAATATCTGCACCAAATGACGTATATTTTATTGATTTATTTACTGGTGCACCCATGACTAATGCTAACATAGATTTACAAGCACTATCATTATTTGCCCAACTTGACCCAGCGGCACTATCAGCATTAAAGCCGTTGCTAGAAACGGTTCATTTTGCACCGGGGCAAACAATACTCATCGAAGGTGAAGCGGGTGATTGCTGTTATATCATCCTTCAAGGTCGCGTGAAATTTCTTACAAAAACAGCCAACAAAGAAGAGCTTGTTCTAGGTGAAGCTGGAAAAGGCGAGTATTTCGGAGAATTATCGATGCTAACAGGAGCTCCACGTGCTGCGCGCGTGATTGCACTTGAAGCCACACAAGCTTTATCCTTAAAATTTGATGTGTTTAAAAACTTTCTGCTCGCACATCCGCATGCTGCCATTGATGTCTTAAAAACACTGGCTATTCGGTTACAAAAATCAGATTCTCTACTGCAAGAAAGTGACACTAAAAATGTCAATCAGATCGATGATGCACGGATGACGTTGGGAGATCGCATCAGTGACGCATTGGCAAACACCATCGGCAGCTGGGCTTTTATTGCCTCACTCAGCGTGATTCTTATTATTTGGGTAGGTTGGAACACCATCGCCGCCATTCATAACATGATGAATGCCGCACACCCATGGCCAGCATGGGATGCCTATCCCTTCGTGTTTCTTAATTTAGCATTATCGTTTTTGGCGGCATATTCTGCCCCAATTATTATGATGAGCCAAAACCGCGCCGCCAGCAAAGATAGGCTCGCTGCTGAAATTGACCATGATACGAATGTAAAATCCGAAGTTCAAATAAGCCAACTTATGAAACGGCTTGATGATTTGGAAAAGAGCATCAATTATAAAAATATTGAAAGTGATACGCCTTGCGGCTTGCCCCGCACTAGTGGAAAAGGCATTTAAAAAAACCAAAGTCTATCGTCGTTTAAATAAATAATTCCCCATTCAGCGAAAATGGGAGCTTTTGAGATCCGCAGCGCAGTGTACATTTTAGTACATGAGCAGCGCAAGCGCAAAAAGCTGACATTTGCAGCCATGGGGAATGATTAAGTGAAATGACAATATTTTCCCCTTCCTCGTTGCATCAAACGCATGCACTGTTTGAGCGCATCATTTTATTTTCAAGGTTTATCATGCCGCGCGCACCCAAAAAACCACCCACCAAACCATCATCTGGTAGCATGCTCGACCAATTGCTGCGCGAGTTGCAGCAAAAAACGTCCTTGCAAGAGGGTGCCAAAAAACGCCGCATCACCAAGGGTCAGGCGTTGGTGAAAAGCATGGTCAATGAAGCGCTGGATGGCGATCAAAAAATGCTGGCTGCTGTGCTTAAACTCGCCGAAAAACTCGATACGTTGCAGGCGCAAAAAACATCCATGAAGCCCCCCGTTTCATCACTCACCACCGCCGCGCAATGGCACATATTATTTGCGTTTTATGCGCGCTATAAGGGATTAATTGAGGCGCAGATTGAACAGTTCAAAGCTGATGATCCGCATTATTGGGGGTTTGAATGGGCAAGCGAGCCATCGCCGGGTGACGCACCATGGCACGCTGATTTACACAGCGAAACCTAGCCTAACCCTAGAAAACTGCTAATATTTTACCGAATTTCGTTGCGTAAGCTGCACAATCCGCTATAACGCCGCCTCAACTGGAGAATGGTGCAATGCAACAAGCTATACGAAATATCGCGATTATCGCGCACGTCGATCACGGGAAAACCACGCTGATCGATTCGCTGCTACAACAAACCGGAACCTTCCGCGAGAACCAGCAGGTCACCGAGCGCGTGATGGATTCTAATGATCTCGAAAAAGAGCGCGGCATCACCATTTTGGCCAAATGCACTTCGGTGAATTTTCAAGGCACGCGCATCAACATCATCGATACCCCCGGCCACGCCGATTTTGGCGGCGAGGTGGAGCGTATTTTATCGATGGCTGACGGCGTGGTGCTGCTGATTGATTCAGCGGAAGGCCCATTGCCACAAACCAAATTCGTGCTCACCAAAGCACTCGCCAAAGGCATTCGCCCGATTGTGTTGGTCAATAAAATCGACCGTTCCGATGCGCGCCCCGATGAAGTGCTCAACGAAGTGTTTGATTTGTTCGTTGCGCTCGATGCCAGCGACGAACAACTTGATTTTCCGGTGATGTATGCATCAGGCCGCGATGGTTGGGCAGCCGACTCACTCGAGGCCCCGCGTGAAACGCTGACCCCTTTGCTCGAGCTGGTGATTAACCATGTACCTGCGCCGCAAGTGGACCCCGATGCGCCCTTTTCTATGTTGGTGACCTTGCTTGAATCTGACCCGTATCTGGGTCGCGTGCTCACTGGTAAAGTCTATAGCGGCAGCGCCACCATCAACATGCCAGTCAAAGCGATGAGCTTAGACGGCAAAACGCTGGAAACCGGACGCCTCACCAAATTGCAAACCTTTGCTGGCGTGCAACGCGTGATGGCTGAGAAAGTCTATGCGGGCGATATTATTGCGATTGCAGGAATGCAAGAAGCGTCGGTGGCCGATACCATTTGCGATCAATCGGTGAGTGTGCCGATTACCGCCGCACCCATCGACCCGCCCACTATGGCGATCACCATCCACGTTAATGATTCGCCTTTTGCAGGGCAAGAAGGCACCAAAGTCACCTCGCGCATGATCCGCGACCGTTTGCTTGCCGAAGCCGAAACCAACGTAGCAATCACTGTCACCGAAACCGCAAACTCCGATGCGTATGAAGTCGGTGGGCGCGGTGAATTGCAGCTTGGTGTGTTGATTGAAACCATGCGCCGCGAAGGATTCGAGCTTTCCGTATCGCGCCCACGGGTGCTGTATAAACATGACGAAGCGGGCAATTTGTTGGAACCCATCGAAGAAATCCTGATTGACGTGGATGAAGAATATTGCGGCGTGGTGGTTGAGAAAGTCAGCATGCGCAAAGGCCTTATGACCGATATGCGTCCATCGGGCGGCGGTAAAACCCGCATCACGTTTCATGCGCCGTCACGTGGACTCATCGGTTATCAGAGCGAATTCCTCACCGACACGCGCGGCACCGGCATGATGAACCGCATGTATCTGGGGCATGAAAATTACAAAGGCGATTTAGGTGGCCGCAACCGTGGCGCACTGATTTCAACTGAGCAAGGCGAGGCCGTGGGCTTTGCAATTTTCAATCTGCAAGAACGTGGATCGATGTTCATCAAACCACAAGATAAAGTCTATTGCGGGATGATTGTGGGCGAACATAGCCGCGATAATGATCTGGAAATCAACGTGCTCAAAGGCAAGCAGCTGACCAACGTGCGTGCATCAGGCACCGATGAGGCGATTCGTTTGGTGCCGCCGCGCATTCTCACACTGGAGGATATGATCTCCTACATCGAAGAAGATGAGTTGGTGGAAGTGACTCCTAAAACCCTTCGCCTGCGTAAAAAGTTGCTGGACAGTAACGAGCGTAAGAAACTGCAGCGCGCGAGCAAAAAGGTTGGCTGATTCTAACCTCTCCCACTGGGAGAGGTCGAAAGCGCGTAGCGATTTCGGGTGAGGGTAGACTCTACTGATCGATCATGCTATTTTCTCCTTCATGATTCACATCACCCCACTTGATGCCCAGCTTTCCGCAGAACTGGATGCTCTCAAACAAGCCGGAACCTATAAGGCGCTGCGCACCATTTCCAGCCCGATGGACACATCGGTGAGCATGGAAGGCCGCGATAATATTTTGATTTTATCGGCTAATAATTATCTGGGGCTCGCCAATCACCCGCAAGTGATTCAAGCAGGAAAAGACGCTCTGGATGCTTACGGTGCAGGCACGGCGTCGGTGCGGTTTATTTGCGGCACTTTTACCATTCATGCGCAGCTTGAAGCGGCGCTCGCGGGGCTACATCGCACTGGGGCCGCCATCACCTATCCATCCTGTTGGCAAGCCAATACCGGCATCATTCCTGCACTCACAGGCGAGCAGGATGTCATCATCGCCGATGCGCTGAATCATGCCTCGTTGATTGATGGCTGCCGCATGAGCAAAGCACGCCGTATGATTTACAAACATGCCGATATGGATGAACTCAAAACCAAGCTCATCGAGGCGCAAGGCGCACGCCGTATTTTAGTCGTGACCGATGGGGTGTTCAGCATGGAAGGCTCCATCGCGCCGCTACCTGAGATTGTGAGTTTATGTAAAGAATTTGGCGCAACGCTGATGATGGATGATTGCCACGGCGTGGGAGCCATCGGCGAATATGGTCGTGGCACGGCGGAATATTTTGGATTGGAAGGTGAAGTGGATATAATCAGCGGCACACTCGGCAAAGCACTGGGCGGCGCAGCGGGTGGATATATCTGCGCGTCGCAACCGATTATCGATATGCTGCATCAAATTTCGCGCCCGCAATTATTTTCAAACGCCCTGCCTGCAACCGTTGCCGCAAGCTCGCTCAAAGCGATTGAAATTTTAAACAATGAGCCACAGCGCTTAGTACGATTACGCGAGGTGGTGCGACAATTACGCGAGGGACTCACCGCGCTTGGATTCAATCCACTCGAGGGCAATTCAGCGATTATCCCGATTATCATTGGCGAAACCGCCGATGCGATTGCGATGAGTAAAAAATTGCTGGAACAGGGCATTTTCATCACCGGCTTTGGCTTTCCCGTAGTGCCAGAAGGTGCGGCGCGCCTTCGCATTCAGGCCTGCGCCACGCTGACCGATGCACAGATTGATCGTGCACTTGATGCCTTTGCAGCGGTGAAGAAAAAATAGTGTCACCCCGCATTTATTGCGAGGTCTCCACAAGACAGCAGGAGATGCCGCAATGAATGCGGCATGACATTTAATGAATCCATCCCGCCACCAATGCATCAACACTTTCCGGATTCAGCAAGGTGGAAATATCGCCTAGCTTTTCATAATCGGCTTTCGATTGAATTTCGCCGCCCGCAATTTTGCGCAAAATTCTTCGCATGATTTTGCCCGAGCGCGTTTTAGGCAAAGCTGGCGCATCTTGCATCACATCCACATGTGCCACCGCGCCGATAATTTTTCGTACCAGCGCATTGAGTTCTTTGCGAATCACGTCATCGAGCACCGCACCTGGCAGCAAGGTAACAAAGGCATAAATCCCCTGCCCTTTAATCTCATGAGGGAAACCAACGACGGCGGCTTCCGTCACGAGCACGTGCTCGACCAATGCCGATTCAATTTCGGCGGTGCCAAGCCTGTGCCCTGACACATTCACCACATCATCCATCCGGCCTTCAATCCAATAATGACCATCCGCGTCGCGCCGCGCGGCATCGCCTGAGAAATAATAATTCGGATAAGGTTTAAAATAGGTTTCCACAAAGCGCGCATGATCATTCCAGATGGTGCGCGCCTGCCCCGGCCAGCTATCGGCGATACACAGCGCACCTTCCGCCACGCCATCAATCGCGGCACCATCGCCACCGACAATCGCAGGGCGCACACCCACATACGGATTCATCGCCGCACCCGCTTTTTTGTGTGGAGTTGAAGGCAGCGGCGTAATCAAGTGCCCGCCTGTTTCGGTTTGCCACCATGTATCGACAATGCTGCACGCCCCACGCCCCACCTCGTCATGATACCAGCGCCATGCTTCAGGATTAATCGGCTCGCCGACTGATCCCAGCACGCGCAAACTTTTGCGCGACGTGGTCGCCAGCCACGCATCGCCCTCGCGCAGCAACATCCGCAACGCTGTGGGTGCAGTGTAAAAAATAGTCACCTTGTGCTTATCAACCACCTGCCAGAAACGCGATGCATCAGGGTAAGTCGGCACACCTTCAAACATCAGCAGGGTAGCCCCCGCCGCCAGCGGCCCATAGACCATGTAGCTGTGACCTGTTATCCAGCCGACATCGGCAGTACACCAAAACACATCACTCTGGCGATAATCAAACACATTCAAAAAAGTGTGCATCGCATAGAGCAGATAACCCGCAGATGTGTGAAGCAATCCTTTGGGTGTGCCGGTCGAGCCTGAGGTGTAGAGAATGAACAGGGGATGTTCGGAGTCGAAATAGTCCAGCGCTTCATTTTCTGTCACCCCGTCTTCATAAGCCTGTCCCCGCGAAAGCGGGGAGAGTCTGGCAGATGAAGATGGAGATTCCGCAACGAGTGCGGGATGACAATGCTCGAACTCATGCCACCACACATCGCGGCCATCATTCCAATTCACTGCGCCGCCTGTATGTTTTACGACAATGACTTTTTCAACCGCGCTGCCTTTACACGCTTCATCGACATTTGCTTTGAGCGCGATGTGTTTGCCGCCACGCAAGCCTTCGTCGGCGGTGATCACCATACGGCTATCGCAATCATCGATACGTTGGCGCAAACTGGCGGGCGAAAATCCGCCAAACACCACCGAGTGCACCGCGCCGATGCGCGCACAGGCCAGCATCGCAATCGCAGCTTCAGGGATCATCGGCATGTAAATCGTGACGCGGTCACCAGCAACCACACCAAGATTTTTGAGCATAGTCGCGGCACGATTCACGCGCTGCTGTAATTGCAAATAGGTGATGGATTGGCTGGGAGTTTCAGGATCGTCCGCCTCCCAGATGATCGCGATCTTATCAGATGTTGCTGCCGCATGGCGATCGACGCAATTTTCAGCGACATTCAGTGCGCCGCCTTCAAACCATTTAATATGCACATCATCCGGTGCAAAAGAGGTATTTTTAACCGTATGAAATGGCGTGTGCCAACCCAGCATAGCGGCTTGCTCTGCCCAGAACACCGATGAGTCTGCAACCGATTGCGCATAAAGTTCATGGTAATTGGATGCGTTCAAATGGAACGAATAGTGGGTGCGCTCGGGCATATATCCCCTCTTTCGCACCCACCTTGTCTTATCGATTGTAAAGAGTCAATAGCGACGGATTAGAATTTCCAACCGGTGACCAAAGCCCAACGATCATTGCTGGTATCTCTGTTTCGGATGTTGGTATCGAACTTACGATGATCATATTGCAGTTCCACATTCACACCCTTATAGACTTCTTTACCCAGCGACACACCGAAATTATATTCTTCGTCTTCGCGGATTGGCTCGCGGCGCCTGGCGGCATCAAAATCCGTCCATTTATACGCAGCTTCACCTACCACAAAGATTTTATAAGCGAAATCCTGCTGGAATTTCAATTTGACATCTTGCCTATCTCTTTCTCTTTCCGCAGGAGAAAGATCATTCGTTTTAAAGCTATAACCCAATTCAGCCGTGGTTTTTTTGAAGGGTTTGACGGCGACCGCAAACGCGATTTTCTGACCATAAGATTCATCAGCACGCGGACTTTGATAATGGGTTGTGTCGTAGGTGTATTTTGTTTTAAAACCCAGTTTTTTGTTAATTTTATATTTTGCGCCAATCGCTGCCGCATATAAATCAAACACCGATTTGTTATTTTGAACCAAACGCGCATAAGCAACCGATGGTCCCCATGTCAGATCGCCGCCCAGGGCTTTGAATTCTGGTCCGCTCGATAACGCCGTAATGTTATTATCATTCCTGTTTCTCTGGCGTTGATTGGCGCCGGTATAGCTTGCACCGGTTTTCCACAGCGTGTTTTTATCAAATGCATATTTATGAGCTACGCCCGCTTTAAGCGTTAAGCGATCGCCGCGCTTGGCTCTGGGAGGGCGACGCGTGACCGCACTTTGTCTGAAACCCAACGGAAATTCGCGTGCATCGCCGGCAGGGGCATCAGCAACTGCGTCATCGGCAGGCGCGTCAGCAACTGCATCATCGGCAGGCGCATCAGCAACTGCGTCATCAGCAGGCGCGTCATCGCCTGCATCAGCCGGATCATCTCCACCTGCGTCTGCTGCATCGTCTGGCGCTGCATCATCGCCTGCATCACCATCTAAATCATCCGCACCGCCATCAATATCTCCATCGCCATCGAGATCACCATCGGCAATACCATCGCCATCTTCGTCTTCGTTGCCGATAATGCCATCTTCTTCATCTTCGATTTCGGCGATCTCATCTTGCAGATCATCATCATCCAGATCCAGATCATCAAGCAGGTCGTCGCCGGTTAAATCATCATCGTCAAAAACGGCTTCCTCTTCGTCTTCCTCGTCTTCATCATCATCTTTTGCTCGAGAACCACCACGAACCTTAGCACCGCCTGCGCCTGCATTACGGTCGGTACTGACGCCCACACTGATACCACCGCTCCAGCTATGGGCTGATTTTGCCTGAGCGTCTGCGCTTAAAGCTTGAAACGACAACACACACACACTGGTTAGCAAAATGGAGGCGAGCGAACGCATAGGGATTTCCTTTTGTTTGAATTTATTAGCCTTAAGCAATACACTTTCATAATACAAGCAGTCACTTTCTATCAAGCAATGAAGGACATCTGCAATCATAAATGCAGTTATTGTGTCTTTTAAGCATCAGGTGATTTGGTGGTTCGTCAACGCGCCCTTGCCGCCTGAGCAACAGGCCACATTAAAATAGCTCTCTTTCGTGTGCCATTAAACTAGCTATTGTTATTTATGAATTTTTTTATAGCTATCGAAAGGTTGCAATCGCCGCAAAGTCACTTATATAGACTCTGTGCCACCCACAAATGGCGTTTTACATATCAAGCAGCGGCTTGTGTGGCATGACATATTGCCAGATACGCTCGCGATTTAAGAAAGGACATTACAATGAGCAAAGTCATCGGGATCGATTTAGGAACCACCAATTCATGCGTGGCCATCATGGAAGGCAAAGTGGCCAAAGTGATTGAAAATTCAGAAGGTCAGCGCACCACGCCCTCGATTGTGGCGTTCGCCTCCGATGAAGAGCGCCTAGTAGGTCATCCCGCCAAACGCCAGGCCGTGACCAACCCTGAAAACACTATTTTTGCGGTAAAACGTCTCATTGGTCGCCCGTTTAACGATGACATGACCAAAAAAGATATGGATTTAGTGCCGTATAAAATTGTGAAAGCCGATAATGGTGACGCATGGGTTGAAGCGCGCGGTGAAAAATATTCTCCAAGCCAAATTTCAGCATTCACCTTGCAAAAAATGAAAGAAACAGCAGAAAGCTATCTGGGCGAAAAGGTGACCGATGCCGTCATCACCGTTCCCGCTTATTTTAACGATGCGCAGCGCCAAGCCACTAAAGATGCTGGCAAAATCGCTGGCCTCAACGTGCTGCGGATTATTAACGAGCCGACCGCGGCGGCGCTGGCCTATGGTCTGGATAAAAACGAAGGAAAAACCATTGCCGTTTACGATTTGGGCGGCGGCACATTCGACGTATCGGTGCTGGAAATTGGCGACGGCGTGTTTGAGGTGAAATCCACCAATGGCGATACGTTTTTAGGTGGTGAAGATTTTGATATGCGCCTGCTTGATTATTTGGCCGACGAGTTCAAAAAAGAACAAGGCATTGACTTGCGCAGCGATAAGCTGGCGCTGCAACGTTTGAAAGAAGCGGCGGAAAAAGCCAAAATCGAGCTTTCATCCACACAACAAACCGATATTAATTTGCCCTTCATCACCGCCGATCAAAACGGCCCCAAACATTTGAACATCAAACTTACCCGTTCCAAATTTGAAAATCTGGTGGAAGATCTGGTGGAACGCACCATCGCGCCGTGTAAAGCCGCTTTGAAAGATGCGGGCCTGAGTGCTGGTGAAATTGACGAAGTGATTTTGGTAGGCGGGATGACGCGCATGCCCAAAATCGCTGAAATGGTGAAAAGCTTTTTCGGCAGAGAGCCACATAAAGGCGTCAACCCCGATGAAGTGGTGGCGATGGGCGCGGCCATTCAGGCAGGCGTTCTGCGCGGCGATGTGAAAGATGTGTTGCTGCTCGATGTCACTCCGCTATCTTTGGGCATCGAAACGCTGGGTGGCGTATTCACCCGCCTGATCGACCGCAACACCACCATCCCCACCAAAAAATCGCAAACTTTCTCCACCGCCGATGATAACCAAACGGCTGTTACCATTCGCGTGTTTCAAGGTGAGCGCGAAATGGCCGCTGATAACAAAATGCTCGGCCAATTTGATTTAGTAGGAATTCCGCCAAGCCCACGCGGCATGCCACAAATTGAGGTGACGTTCGACATCGATGCCAATGGCATTGTGAATGTATCGGCCAAAGATAAAGCCACCGCCAAAGAGCAACAAATCCGTATTCAGGCATCGGGTGGATTATCCGATGGCGACATCGAGAAAATGGTGAAAGATGCGGCGGCCAATGCGAGCGAAGATAAAAAGCGCCGCGAGCTGATCGAAGCTAAAAACCGTGGCGAAAGCTTGGTACATGAAGCCGAGAAAAACCTGAAAGAACATGGCGACAAAGTCAAAGCCGAGGACAAAACCGCGATCGAAGGCGATATGGCCTCGCTGAAAGCGGAATTAGAGCGCGATGATAAAGAAGCAATCGAGGCCAAAACCAACGCGCTGACGCAATCGCTGATGAAAATCGGTGAAGACATCTACAAAGCCCAGCAAGCAGCTGGGGCGGGTGCAGGCGATGACGGTGCTGCGTCCGCTTCTTCTGACGGTCAAGACGGCGAGATTTTGGATGCCGACTTTGAAGAAATCAACGATCAGAAAAAGGATTAGAGGCGTGGGACGAGGGAAGAGGGACGAGTAGCTCGCCCCTCGCCTCTCGCCTCTCGCCCCTTCAAGCGTCATGGCACAAGATTATTACCAACTTCTCGGGGTAGAGCGCAACGCAGATGACGCGGCGCTGAAAAAAGCCTATCGCTCGCTTGCGATGCAATATCACCCCGACCGCAACCCGGGCGACGCCGAATCGGAAAAGAAATTCAAAGAAATCTCTGAAGCCTATGACGTGCTTAAAGACGAGCAAAAACGCGCGGCCTATGACCGTTATGGCCATGCCGCATTTGCAGGTGGCGGTGGCGGGCCGCAAGCAGGTGGCTTCGATTTTTCCAGTAATTTTTCCGACATCTTCGAGGATTTATTTGGTAATTTCACTGGTGGCAATCGAGGCCGCGCGGCGGGTGGCAACGCCAGCGGAGCCGCACGCGGAGCCGATCTGCGCTACAACCTCGATGTCGGGTTGGATGACGCCTATAAGGGCAAACAGCAAGCCATCAAAATCACCACATCTGTCACGTGCGAAGGCTGCAATGGAGCAGGCGCTGAAAAAGGCACCGCACCCGAAGAATGCCCGACCTGCAGCGGCATGGGCAAAGTGCGTGCGCAACAAGGATTTTTTACCATCGAGCGCACCTGCCACACCTGCCAGGGCACAGGCCGCATTATCAAAAACGCCTGCAAAAGCTGTGCAGGCACTGGCAAAAACCGCAAGGAACGCTCGCTTTCGGTCAACATTCCCGCAGGCGTCGAAGAAGGTACCCGCATCCGCTTAACCGGCGAGGGTGAAGCAGGGTTTCGGGGTGGGCCAGCGGGCGATTTATATATTTTCATCTCGGTCAAACCCCACCCATTATTCCGGCGCGATGGCGCAAACGTCTATTGCCGGGTGCCGCTCAAATTCACCACCGCAACCTTAGGTGGCAGCATTGAAGTGCCCACCATCGAAGGTGGCCGTGTGAAAGTCAACATTCCTGCGGGCACGCAAACCGGCCATCAGTTCCGCCTTAAAGGCAAGGGCATGACGGTGTTGCGCTCGCCTAATCGCGGCGATATGTATATTGAAGTGCAACTTGAAACTCCGGTGAAACTCAATAAACGCCAAAAAGAAATCATCGAAGAGTTTGATCGCACTGCAGGCAAAGAATCCTCGCCTGAATCGGAAGGATTTTTTGCGCGCGTCAAAGAATTTTGGGAAGATTTGAAGGAGTAGGGAGTGGTTAGAGTCGAGAGTCGAGAGTCGAGGGGCGAGGGATGAACATCTTGCTTGCTGGAGCAAAAGGAAAAATGGGCGTAGCCATCACGCAGGCCGCTTCTTCGAGCGTTACCATTATGGCACTTGCACGTGATGTAACCACACTACCACCCGCCGATGCGCTGATTGATTTCACCCGCCCCGAACATTCACTGCATTTGGCTGCTTTGTGCGCGCAGCACAATCTCCCCATGGTATGTGGCACCACAGGATTTTCAGCGCAGCAATTTGAAGCGTTGAAATCTCATGCGCAACACACCCCCATTTTATGGTCGGCGAATATGAGCATCGGTGTAAGCCTGCTGATGAAACTCGTGCGCGATGCTGCCGCTGCGCTCGATGAATCGTACGACATCGAGATCTCTGAAATCCATCACCGCCACAAGATCGATGCGCCATCGGGCACCGCGCTATTATTGGGTGAGGCCGCAGCAAGCGGGCGCGGCAAAAAGTTAGATGATGTGCGAGTCGCATTGCGCGATGGCGTCACCGGTGCGCGTGCATCAGGTGCAATCGGATTTTCCTCCATGCGTGCAGGGTCGGTGATCGGCGATCATACGGTGATGTTTGCGGGCGATCATGACCGAATTGAACTCACGCACAAAGCGCAAGACCGCAGCATCTATGCCCACGGCGCACTCACAGCCGCCGCATGGCTTAAAGGCAAGCCAGCCGGTTTTTATTCAATGCAGGATTTACTCGAAAAATAACGTTGTCATCGCGAGGCGCAATAGCGCCGTGGCGATCCATGAACGTCTAATAATGTTGCTGTAGATTGCCACGCATTTTTTACAAAAATGCTCGCAATGACGGTTATTTATTACTGCCGAGCATCCGCCCAGTTTGAATCCATCAGCGCTGTGGCCATGCCCGACAATCGATCGCTTCCGGTTAGTTCATCATTGGCTGCCGCGCGCCATGCGCCTTTGGCATAATGTTTGAGCTGGTGACTGACCGCACCAACCATATCCATGCCCGAAATTGCTTGCTCACCGCGAAAACCATCGATGATCAGATAACCCTCTTTCACGCTGGCGATGAAGCCATCATGGCTCCACAGTTGAATCACCGATTGTTTGAGCTGGATATTTTGCAGTGGCGCGGAAAGCTCGATCACCACCTTGCGCACGCAATCGCCCTGATCGGCATGTGCTTCGATGATTTTACCCATGGAGCTGGCCGCGCGAGCCAGATCGAGTAATGCTTGCTCTGTAAAGATTGTCATATGCTTGCCGAGCCTCTTTTTGTTGGTTTGCTTGCATTTGTTACGCCTTATTAAATCTGAGATTACGGCATATAAGTTAAACAACCGTTAAGAACGCCTGTTGCACTGCATGAATTTTGAAAAAGAATGTGGATAAGTTGAAGAACGATGATCGTGATTCGATACTCGATGATCGAATGCCGTGAATCCGTCATCCTGCGGGGAGCAAAGCGACAGCGCAGGATCTATGAGAGATTCTGCGCACATCCTACGGATGTCGCAGAATGACAACTACCCCTCGCCACCGCCCGATGATGATGGCGGCTTAGGCGCAAAGGAGCCGAGCTTGGGTTTGAGGGGTTTGGAGGTTTGAATGGCTGCGCC
>JAKFUW010000151.1 GCA_021732545.1 Alphaproteobacteria bacterium
CATCTTGGTCGTTCTTGGTGTTTGTCGCCATGAGGCTCCCCTGTGCTGTTTCGTTTTTTCAGTTATAATTCATAGTTGAAGTTTGAGTCGTTGTAACGGTATTTTTCTACTATTAGGTATAGACCAAGCCATTTATCTATACAATAGGCAATTTTTACCTATTTTGAGACAAGCCTTTATTGGCGAGAATCGCTCAACAAGGAATAGTGGTCACGTCTTCGATGCAGAACACGATCAATCAAAATTTCATCGTTACGAATACTATACCAGACGCACCACGAACTGATCGGCATCACATGTCGGCTAGTCCAAAGTTCAAGGTGGCGTGGATAGCGATAAGCAAACACACCAAGCGAGCGCACCGCCTGCATAATCTCATGCAACACCTTGCGTGCTACGTCCGCCCCCACATCAACAGTGAGAAAGTCTTGAAGGTCCTGCATATCCTGCACCGCAGTATCGGTGAAGAAGATAACGTATTTCATGATTGGTTGTTGGTCAGCCTTCGCAGCAGATCAGCATGGACCTTTTCCATTGGTTGCACGCGTCCAGCAGCAAAATCGGCATCAGCCTTTTCAAGATAAGGCCTAACCCACTCAAAATCAGCAGCATCAAGTGCCGTCTCATTAACAATAGGGGCTGAGCTTGTAGTATCTATCTGTTTCATAAAAACGATTATAATGAGTTTGCCTACCAATGAAAAGCACAAACCCAATTGGCACGGAACATGCATATCTTCTCGCAAGAGGAGATACCATCATGGACAATAGCATCTACATCGCCCTATCCAAGCAGCTCGCTCAATTTCGTGATATGGCGGTGACAGCCAACAACATCGCGAATGTGGATACTCCTGGTTATAACGCGGAAAAAATTATGTTCACCAATTATTTGGTGGATGATGGTAACCGACACAAATTGGCCTTTGCGCAAGATATTTCATCTTACCGCGATACCGCCGCAGGGACGCTGCAAAGCACAGGCGGCACCTTTGATCTGGCGATCAGCGGCCCGGGTTATTTCTCAATCGAAACCGCACTGGGCACACGCTACACCAAAGCGGGCAACTTCACACTAGGCTCAGACGGCCTACTGATGACCCCCAATGGCAACCCTGTGCTGGATGCCGATGGTCAGCGGATGTTTTTTGAAGGTACTGACCGCGACATTACCGTGGGCGAAAACGGCGTTGTCTCTGCCAAAACCCCTGCGGGTGATATTGAAGAGCGCGGTCAGATTGCGCTATCGGAATTTGAAGACGAACAAAAAATGGAACGCTTAAATGCTCAACTTTACAAAACCGATCAACAACCGCTGGAGCCAGTACAAGCACGCATGTTACAAGGTGTGCTGGAAAAAGCCAATGTCAGTGCCGTATCGGAGCTGATTCGTTCAGTGGAATTATCGCGCAGTGTTTCGGGCACGTCAAAGTTCATCGAAGTGGTCTACGACTTGCAACGCAAAGTATCCAACGCCTACACCAAAACATCGCAGCAATAATTAAACCTTGAGGAGTAACCCATGCGCTCACTATATATTGCCGCCACCGGAATGCAGGCCCAGCAAACCAATGTGGATGTGATTTCACAAAACCTCGCCAACCAGACCACCTCAGGTTACAAATCGCAGCGCGCGGAATTTCAGGATTTGATCTATCAGGATTTACGTCGCGTAGGCAGCAACTCATCCGATGTGGGCACCATTGTGCCAACCGGCGTGCAGATTGGTTTGGGTGTGAAAACGGGCGCCATTTATCGTAACACCGAGCAAGGCACCGTCAAGCAAACCGAAGGCCCGCTTGATATAGCGATTCAAGGCAAAGGCTATCTGCAAATCGAATTACCAAACGGCGACATTGCCTACACCCGCGATGGCGCATTCAAGCTTTCACCCGACGGTGAAATTGTCACGCAAGATGGTTTCATTGTGCAGCCCGCGATCGCGGTTCCCAATAACGCGATCGATATTTCGATCAATGCAACAGGCGAAGTGGAAGTGAGCATCGATGGTCAGGTTAATCCTGTGAATTTAGGCCAGCTCGAAATTGCCACCTTCATCAACCCTCCCGGATTAGAAGCAATCGGCGGCAACCTGTTCCTCGAGACCGCTGCATCGGGTGATCCGATTCTGGGTGTCCCGGGCGAAGAAGGATTTGGCACCGTTTTACAAGGTTACCTCGAAAACTCAAACGTGAACCCCGTATCGGAAATCACCAATTTAATTGTCGCGCAACGTGCCTATGAGATGAATTCCAAAATCATCACCGCGTCCGACGAAATGCTCCAAGCCCTTAACCAATCTGCTTAAAGGTAAAAACATGAACGCACGTAGGCACAGTAAACGTACCCTCGATGATACGCTGGCAATGGTGATGTTTGCACTGATCTTTTTGCTCGCAGCGGCACAAACTGCCTTGTCGAAAGAGGCGCTTTATGCGCAAGCTACCCGCACCGACATTGAATCGCTGGTGTCAGAAACACTCGTGCATGAAGGGATGGCTGAGCCGATCAATGCCACCATCACTGGCACCGATGCGCAGGTGATTTTTGAGAGCGCAGAACCGTTTGATATCACCATGGAAGAATTTGCCAAAGATCCGCGCCAAAATAGCTGGAAAGGCACACTCGTGATCCTGAGTGGCGATACTATCTTAAAGCGTATTGCGCTCGAGGGGAAATATGATAGCAAAACAAAAGTGCCCGTATTGGTGCGCCGCGTGGGTCAGGGTGAGATGATCTCGAAGAATGATATTGACTGGATCGAGATGTCACCCGCACGTATCCGCAAAGATATCGTGACAGACCCCAACGATTTAATCGGCAAAACCCCGCGCCGCGTCATTTCTGAAAACCGCGTGATCCGTACATCGGAAATTGAATCGCCGCATGTCATTAAAAAAGGCGATTTGGTGCAGATGAATTACGCGATCCCCTATATGGAAATCCGCACCGTGGGGCTTGCTTTGGAAAATGGCGGCACGGGTGATTTGGTAAAAGTTCGCAACAACACCAGCAACATCGTGATTCAGGCTACCATCATAGGCGTTGGCACGGTGCAAGTGGTCGACCCCGTTCAGCTAACTTTTAATAGCCGGATCTAAATCAATAATAAATGGAGCAAACCATGAAACGACGACTCGCCACTTTAATGATTCCGCTAGCCCTAAGCGCGTGCGCTACCACCTTGGATAAGTTGGAAACCATAGGCCAAACCCCTCCTTTATCCAAAATCGAAAACCCGCATACCAACCCCGCCTACAAGCCGATGAGCTGGCCGATGCCCAATGCCGAACCACCCTCGCCCGAATATGCCAACGCGTTGTGGCGTCCGGGTGCGCGCTCGTTTTTCCGCGATCAACGCGCAGGGCGTGTGGGCGATATTTTGCGCGTGAAAGTTGCCATCGACGATAAAGCTGAAGTGAATAATGAAACCAAACGCGACCGCTCCGATGATAATACAGTCGGAGTTCCAAATCTATTTGGTGGCTTTCGTGAAAAATTCTTACCAGGTGCGGCAGCGGACGACCTTATAGGCTATAATTCCGACAATCAAACCGAAGGAAAAGGCGAATTAACGCGTGATGAAAAAATTGAAACGCAAGTGGCCGCGCTCGTCACTCAAGTATTACCCAACGGCAATCTGGTGATTCAAGGCAGTCAGGAAATTCGCGTGAATTTTGAAGTGCGCGAGCTGCTGGTCAGCGGTGTCGTGCGCCCTGAGGATATCGGCTCCGATAACACCATCGATTCCAGCCAGATCGCCGAAGCGCGCATCGCCTATGGTGGGCGCGGCCAGATCACCGATATTCAGCAACCGCGCTGGGGCTCGCAAGCCGTGGATATCTTAAGTCCATTTTGATGGTTTGCTTTAGGGCTCGTCATCGCGAGCGCACCCGAAAGGGTAAGCGTGGCGATCCACACGTCTAATGGATTGCCACGTCGCGCTTAAAATGCGCTCCTCGCAATGACGGCTATGAAATTTTAAGCAGCCAAATTACTCCGCAACCGGAACCACGGGAACTGCTTTGGGTGTGTCTTTTTTAACCGAGTCTTTGGCCTTATCGGCTTTAGAATCTTTAGCAGGCTTTGTCTCTTTGTCTTTTTGATCCGAATCCACTTTAGGTTCAGACTTTTCGCTTTTTGCCGCTGATTTTTTGCTCGCATCTCCCACCGCCTCCACCTGATCAACCAATGATGTTTTGGTTTTGTGCGTGGCCAGAATGCCCAGCCACAGGCTGTTGACAATGAACAATGTCGCCAAAATAGCCGTGGTACGGGTGAGGAAATTCGCCGTTTGGCGGCCCGACATAAAGTTGCTTCCGCCGCCACCACCGCCGCCCAAACCCATACCATCGGAGCTGGAGCGCTGAATCAGCACGATGCCGATCAAAGCAATCCCGATGACAACATGAATGGCTAAAAAGATGGCTTCCATTGATTATTTTCCTGCGTTTATGATTGTAGCAAATTGCGCGGCATCGAGGCTTGCGCCGCCCACCAACACCCCATCCACCGATGGCAGCGCCAGAATATCAGCGGCATTACCGATGTTTACCGAGCCTCCATACACGAGGGGTGCCCGCTTGTGAAGTTGTTTTTTGATCGCGGCATGCATCGCCTCAATCTCATCACAGCCTGGAGTTTTACCCGTTCCTATCGCCCAGATCGGCTCATAGGCAATGATGATCTCATCGTCATCGTCCATATCCGGCATGCACGCAAGTAGCTGCTGTGTCACCATTTTTTCAGCATCACCTGATTCTCGAACCTCCAGCGATTCACCGATACAAAGAATGGGAGTCAGGCCATGAGCCAACGCGCAAGCCACCTTGGCGCGCACCATCGCATCGGTTTCATGATGCTGAGCGCGTCGCTCGCTATGGCCAAGAATCACATGAGTGCAGCCCACTTGGCGCAGCATCAGCGCCGAAACATCACCGGTATATGCACCATTTTCCTGCGCGTGGCAATCTTGCGCACCAAGCGCCATGCCGGTATCGGTCAACACCATTTGCGCCGCCGAAAGACGCGTAAATGGCGGGCAAAGCACCACTTGCGCCTCGCGCCCCAGCATGGCTTGTGACACATCCCGCACCCACACGGGCAACGCCGGCACATTCATTTTCCAATTCGCTATGAAATACTGAGCCGTTATCATGGTATTATCCGAGTGCTCGTCATTTCGATGGAGCGTACGCGACTGAGAAATCTAAGGCAACGCGCAATAGATTTCTCGCCTTTGGCTCGAAATGACGAATGAAAAAAGCTAACCATTATTCTTCCATCTTCAAATCGGGCGTGCCTTCTTCCCAGCGCAGCATCATCTCGCGCATCGGTGTTTTGATGTTGATCGTGATGACATTTTCCTGTGTCTGATTTTCATACACCGTTTTAACTACATATTTTCCCGCATCAAGCTTGGCATAAAATAGCGGGCCATCAGTCATCGCATCCAGCACCACTTCTTTGCTGGCATTTTCAATCACCACGCGAACATCGCCGGTAAAATTCCCTGCTTTAAGCGCCGATTTAATCTCGAAATTATAATCCACGCGCTTGGCCATAATTGCCTCGCGTTCATCCTTGCCGATGCCGCCTGTAATATAGGGTGCGCTCGCCGCTTGCGCCGTTGCCGCAAACATTCCCAGTGCTGCAATGAATAGATATTTCATGATGCCCTCCTTAATGAAGTAGATAGTATCGTGAAATTCGCTAGGACGAAGCGAGAATGGTGGTTTTTCAAGACCCGTAGCGCAGCGTACATTTGGTACGTGAGCATCGGAAGCTTGAAAAGCTGCCGTTCGCAGCAAGTCATAGTAGAATTTAACGACACTATCTAGCATGTTATCCACCAAATGACGAGCGAGTAAATAGTGGGGTGACATTTATGCCCGCTGGTGTATATCAAACGCATGTTAGCTGTGTTTAGAAAGATGGCCAAAGGTTTTATCGCCAAGATCCTGCTGGGTCTGTTGGTGGCGTCGTTTGCATTGTGGGGCATTGGCGATATTTTCCAAAATAGAGGTGCAGCTGGCGCAGCGATTGCGCAAGTCGATGGCAAAGATATTTCGATGAATGAGCTGAGTCAGCTCATCGCGCTTTTGCAACGCAATTATCCACAGATTACGCCGGATGTGGCAAGCAACCCGCAGTTCAAACTCGAAGCGCTCAATAACCTCATCAATAGCCGCCTGATTCAGGCTGATGCAAAAACGATGGGTCTCGATTTTTCGCAAAGTACGCTCGCCACCATGATCCATGACGATGAGGCCTTCAAAGCGGCAGATGGATCATTCGATCGCACACGGTTTTTGCAAGTGCTGCAACAAAACAACCTGAATGAACAAACCTATTTACAACGCCTGCGCGACGATACGGGTGCCACCATGATCGAGGAAACCTTGCGTTTAGGCTTTGCGCCTTCCAGCCAGATGTTGAGCCTTGCTTACGCTATCAACAATGAATCGCGCGAGGCGAAGCTGGTTTTTGTTTCTAAGGATGATTTGGCACCCATTGCTGCGCCAAAAGAATCCGAGTTAAAGGCTCTTTATAAACATCATGCACCCCGCTTTACCGCTCCTGAATATCGTACCTTGCGCTATATCGCATTTAGCCCTGATGATGCCTGGACACTGCTGAAGCTCGACCCGAAAGAGTCGGAGTTAAAAGCACTTTATGATGAACGCAAAGACAGTTTTGTAACACCCGAAACCCGCAACCTTCAGCAAATGCTGTTTGAGGATGAATCTTCTGCTAAAAAAATTCATGAAAAACTCAAAGGAGGAATGGATTGGAACGATCTTCCAGGCGGCCTTGCTACTTCATTAAACGATGTCACACGCACCACCTTGCCCACCAAAGCCTCCGATGCCGTGTTTGCATTGGAACCAAAACAATTTAGCGCGCCGATTAAAACCGCGTTTGGCTGGAATATGTTTTATGTGGTCTCCATTGCATCGCCCAAAACTCTGGGCTTTGATGAAGCCAAAAAGCGATTGCTGGCCGATTATAAATCTGAGCATATGGAAGCCAAAGTGGCTGAACTTGCCAACCAACTCGAAGATGCGCTGGCCGCTGGCGAATCGCTCAAATCCGCACTCAAAACCTTAGGGCTTGATAGCCTGACCATTCACACCACCGATGCGCTCTCACCAGAGGGAATCCGCAAAGATGGCAAACCCGCCGAAGCCAGCGCCTTGCTCGCGGCGGTTATCAAAGAAGGCTTCACACTCGAAGAGGACGAAACATCGTCGCTGTTACTCACCCCCGATAATGACTATTATTTGGTGCAGATGGTCGATGTGACCCCTTCGCGTTTAAAAACCATGAAGGAGGTCAGCGCTGCGCTTCATGCGCTTTACACCACGCAAGCTACCGAAAAAGCGTTAAAAGAGAAGGCTGATAGCGTCGCCAAACTGCTGAAAGAATCGGAAAATCCCATTGCGGTTGCCGAAAAAGAAAAATTAACGCTCCACGCCAGCGGCAAGCTCAAACGCATTCACGATACCGTTCAAAATAACGAGGTGTTGAAAAATAAAATCCTGACGAGTGGCTTTGTGATGGAACTGTTTCGCTTGAAACTGCACGAAGTCACCACGCCCTATCCCTTGCCCAGCGGCGATTATGCGGTGGGTATCCTCACCGACATTCACCCAGCACCTGCACCATCCGAAGACGGTTTGCGCGAGCTGGATGTGAAAGCATCACAAGAAATGGGTTACGATATTCTCTATCATTATTTCAACGATCTTAAAGTGCGTCACAAAGTTGAAATCTATAGCGAGCGATTGCTCGCCGAAACCGCGCAAGACGATACGGCGCAATAACCGCCCATGCCCCTCAATCTTCACATCCAACCCGATGCGACTCACACGCAAGCGTTGCGCGATAAAAATCAGCCCGTTTTGGTGTGGACAAAAATCATCAGCGATCTGGAAACGCCGGTTTCCGCCATGCTCAAACTCAAAGACGACAGCCAGCCCTCATTTCTGCTCGAATCGGTGGAAGGCGGCGAAGTGCGTGGGCGCTATTCCATCATCGGCCTTGCTCCCGACAAAATGTGGCGCTGCATGGGTAACCGCCCTGAAATCAGCCGCACACCACCCTTCGCCGATGCAACGTTTGAGCCATCATGGGATGATAGCATCAGCTCGCTCAAAGCCTTCACGCGCGACATCCATATGGACATCCCCGAAGGATTGCCGCCGATGGCCGCAGGCGTCATCGGTTATTTAAGCTACGATATGGTCAAACTCATGGAGCGCCTGCCCGATGCGAATCCTGATGCGCTGGGCATCCCCGATGCGTGCTTCATGCGCCCAACGCTCATTTTAATTTTCGATTCGGTCGATGGCGTGGTCTATATCATCGCACCCATCTGGAGGGATTCCGCGCGCAGCCACGCGCAAGCCACGCGCCAGATTGAAGACACCATCCGCCGCATGCAAGGCCCACTCGATCAACGCCATTATTACCGCGAGACCGAATTAAAACCGATGGAATTTACCTCCAATACCACACCCGCCGCCTATCACGCGATGGTAGAACGCGCCAAGGATTACATCCGCGCGGGCGATGTTTTTCAAGTCGTGCCATCGCAGCGTTTTACTGCCGATTTTAACCTCTCGCCCTTTGCGATGTATCGCTCCTTGCGGCAGATGAATCCCTCGCCCTTTTTGTTTTACCTTCATTTTGGGCATTACACATTGGTGGGGTCCAGCCCCGAGATTCTGGTGCGAAGCCGCAACAATATCATCACCATTCGCCCCATTGCAGGCACGCGTCCACGCGGCAAAAACGCCGCAGAAGACGCGGCGCTCGAGGCCGATTTATTGTCCGATCAAAAGGAACTCGCCGAACATCTCATGCTGCTTGATCTTGGCCGCAACGATGTGGGGCGCGTGGCCAAAACCGGCACGGTGAAAGTGACGCAAGAAATGATCGTCGAACATTACAGCCATGTGATGCACATCGTTTCCAACGTGGAAGGGCAACTCGATACCGACCGATTCGATGCGATTGACGCGCTGATCGCGGGCTTTCCTGCTGGCACCGTATCGGGCGCACCCAAAATCCGCGCGATGGAAATCATCGACGAACTGGAACCCACACGTCGCGGTTTTTATGGCGGTGGTTCGGGTTATTTTTCCGCCAATGGCGCGATGGATATTTGTATTAATTTGCGCACCTGCCTGATTAAAGACGGCAAACTTTATGCGCAAGCAGGAGGCGGCGTGGTGCTCGATTCCGACCCGGAAGCCGAACGCCAGGAATCCGAAAACAAAGCCAAAGCCATCATGCGCGCGGCTGAGCGTGCTGAACGGTTTGGGGGGTAACCACTCATGAAACACCATGTAAATACTGTCATTCCCCGCATTTTGCCAGTAGGCAAAATGATAGGGGAATCCACGTCAGAAATGTCAGTAGATATTTCTGTCGCAAAAAGTTTACTAACTTTTTGCTTTTCTGGATCCCGTAACGCGCTGGCTACTGCCAGCTTATACGGGATGACAATCCCTGGGGTTGCATCATGAAACGTCTCATTCTCATCGATAATTTTGATAGCTTTACCTATAATGTGCTGCATTATTTTGGGCAGTTTGGCGCGGATGTTGAAGTGATCCGCAACAACGCGATGAGCGCCGATCACGTGCTCGCCAAAAACGCCGATGGCATCGTGATATCACCAGGCCCCGCCTCACCTAATGAAGCAGGAATCTGTCTGGAGTTGATCGAAAAAGCCGCAGGCAAAACACCACTGCTTGGCATTTGTTTGGGACACCAAGCCATCGGCCAAGTGTTCGGTGGCAAAGTCATCCGCGCCGATGCTCCCATGCATGGCAAAACCAGCGAAATGTTTCACGAAGGCAAAGGCGTATTCGCAGGCCTGCCCTCGCCTTTTATTGCCACGCGCTATCATTCGCTGATTGTGGAACAAACCAGCCTACCCGATTGCTTAGAGATGACCGCCCATACAGCGGATGGCACCATCATGGGTCTGCAACACAAAATCCATGCGATTCATGGCGTGCAATTTCACCCTGAATCCATTGCGTCCGAACATGGCCACGCGCTGCTGAAAAACTTTCTGAATCTGCTATGATCCAGTCATCCGCATATGACGCGCAGCTTTTGTTTGGCGACATCTTGGATGGCGACATTCCTGCCGAAAAAATCAAAGAAATTTTAATCGAATTATCGCAGCGCGGCGAAACCACCAACGAACTGATCGGCGCGGCACTCGCCATGCGCGCACGCATGATTCGCGTGCCAATCAGCGCCGATGCAATAGACGTATGTGGCACTGGGGGCGATGGTTTGCACACGCTAAATATCTCGACTGCGGTTGCATTTGTGGTGGCGGCGTGCGGCGTGCCGGTTGCCAAACATGGCAACCGCGCGGTGTCTTCCACCTCCGGCTCATCCGATGTGTTGGGCGCACTTGGCATCACCCTTTCCAATAACCCAGAGGCACTCAGCCATTGCCTTAATCACCACGGATTATGTTTTATCGCAGCGCCGCATTTTCACCCTGCCCTTGCCGCACTCGCTGCCTTGCGACGAGAGATTGGCACGCGCACGATTTTCAATCAGCTCGGGCCGTTGTGTAACCCCGCAGGCGTCACGCGGCAACTGGTAGGCGTCTATCACAAAAGCCGCATTGCCCCTGTTGCGCAAGCACTCAACGCATTAGGCTCCGAACATTTTTGGGTGGTGTGCGGCTATGATGGGCTGGACGAACTTTCGATTTCCGATACCACGCAAGTGACCGCTTATGATGAAAGTCATGCACGGCATTTTGGCGTATCACCGCATGATGCGGGGCTTTGCCTGCACCCGATTGAAGCCATTGTTGGTGGTACCGCCAACACCAATGCAACCGCGCTCATTGGACTACTTGAAGGCCAAAAAAACGCTTACCGTGACGCGGTGCTGCTCAATGCGGCTGCGGCTTTGATCATCGCAGGGCAGGTGAATGATTTGGAGAGTGGTGCGGCGCTCGCTGCCGAGGCCATTGATTCTGGCCGCGCACTCACAAAACTGACCGCCTTGCAAACATGGAGCAAAACACAATGACTCCGCCAGACCGTCATTGCGAGGCGCAAAGCGCCGTGGCAATCCATATGCTTTCCACAAGATTGCTTCGTAGGCTACGCCTCCTCGTAATGACAAAGGATCTATTATGACAAATTTGCTCAAAGAAATTTGCGCGCGCACCGCGATAGATATTGCAACACGCAAACAAATCACTTCGCAATCAGTGCTACAAGAACGTGCTAAACAGGCATCGCCACCGCGTGGATTCATCAAGGCGCTTGCACAAAAACAGGCGCAAAAACACATCGGGCTCATTGCCGAAATCAAAAAAGCATCGCCCAGCCGTGGTCTTATACGCGATGATTTTAACCCTGCGCAACACGCGCGAGATTATGAAGCAGGAGGCGCCACCTGCCTTTCAGTCTTGACCGATACGCCGTATTTTCATGGCTCGCTTGACGATTTAGAACAAGCCCGCGCGGCCTGCTCTCTTCCCGTCATCCGTAAAGATTTCATCATCGACGTCTATCAAGTTATCCAAGCGCGCGCCCACCATGCTGATTGTGTATTGCTGATTATGGCATCACTATCCGATGATCAGGCCAAAGAACTGGAACATGCTGCGCGCGAACTTGGCCTCGATGTGTTGGTGGAGGTCCATGATGCGGATGAAATGGAGCGCGCGCTGATTCATTTGAAAACACCGCTCATTGGCATCAATAATCGCAACCTTAGTTCGCTTGCGATTGATCTAAACACATCGCTCACACTGCGCCCGATGTTGCCTGTGGATAAAATTCCCGTGTGTGAAAGCGGGATTCGCACCCATGATGACATTGCCCGCATGATGGATGCCGATATCCATTGCTTTTTGGTTGGCGAATCACTAATGTTGCAACGCAATATAACACACGCCACACAGCAACTTCTCACCCGATAAGCACCCTCATGCACCCCGCTTTTTTACTCGATTACACCTACCAATTTGGCAATGCCACCATCATGCTGGTCGATGTGGTGGCGCTGGTGTGGTTTGTGGCGCTGTGGACGGGATATTCCTATTATGCCGAGGCGCAATATAACCGCGCGCCCAACCTGATGCACATCATGGATCAGCTTCGCATTCAATGGATGCGCCAAGTACTCAAGCGCGAAAGCCGCATTGTCGATGGCACGCTGGTGGGCAATTTGCTGCGCAGCATTTCGTTTTTCGCCAACACCAGTATCTTCATTCTGATTGGCTTACTCACCGTGTTGGGCTATAGCCATTCAGCAGTTAAAATGCTCGCCGAAATTCCCTTTGCAGCACCCTCCACCAGTTTTATGTGGGAAGTGAAAGTGTTTAATTTGGGCATCATATTTATCTATGCCTTTTTCAAATTCACCTGGTCGCTGCGGCAATATAATTATTGCTGCATTTTGGTGGGCGCGGCTCCCATGCCCGATGAAAGCCCGCATCTGCACGAAAATTATGCCGTAAAGTCAGGTCATGTCATCGCCAATGCTGGCCGTCATTTTAATATGGGATTGCGCGCCTTTTATTTTGGGCTGGCCGCCATCAGTTGGTTTTTACATCCACTGCTTTTCATGGCGCTCACCGCACTGGTTGTCATGATTATTCACCGCCGCGAATTTCGTTCTCACACGGTGAACAGTTTGTCTGGCTTGTCGGATGGTTATTAAATTCTTGTCATTGCGAAGCGTAGCTGAAGCAATCCATCTATCATCATATGGATTGCCGCGCATCCTACGGATGCTCGCAAAGACGACTCCTTTAGCCTTATGTTTTGTATTTATTTTCACAAGTCCGCAGGCCTTTGCGTCTTGCGTCGATGACAAACCTGCTGACTATATCCCCATTGCCAAACGCAAAGACAAAAGCTTGTTTTTTGCGATTAAAAAATGCGACACACCCACCAGTTATGTTATGGGAACCTTTCATTCCGATTCACCCGATGTGCAACCGATACTCGATTTATCGGAAGATATTTTAGCGGTGGTCGATCAGCTTTTACTAGAAGTTGTCATCACCCCACAAATCCAGAAAAAGGCCAAAGCGCAACTTCTGCTTCACGAGAGCGACCAAGGCTTGCGACGCAAAATTGGTGCAGGATTATTTAATCAACTTTTGAAAGATATCGCGCCGAGCCTAGGTCTAGATGCGATGACACTGGATCGTTACAAACCATGGGCAATCGCCATTCTCGCGCAATATCCCAAACCCGAAGGCGATGGCGTGGTGCTTGATGACAAGCTCCAGCAGATGGCCAAAGCACGAGGATTATTGGTTTTTGGGCTAGAATCGATTGAGGTGCAGCTCAATGTGTTTGATACGCTCAAACCCAAACAGCAAGTTGATTTATTGCAATCAACACTCGATGAAGCCAAAACATCCGATGCGCTCAATGCGCGGCTTAAACGTTATTATGTAGCGCAGAATTTGCCTGCCATTTACCGGCTTTCTAAAAACCAGTTTAATAAAATGGCACGCCGATATGCGCAGCTTGCCGATCTGATTAATCAGCGCGTGTTGGTGGATCGAAACCTCACCATGGTCGATGCGATGATCCCTTATTTTGAAAGCTCAACATTAGTGGCAATCGGCGCACTGCATTTGCCTGGAAAAACCGGCGTGCTCAATTTGCTGGAAAAAAAAGGCTATTTGATTGAGACCATTAAAACCGGCGCGGTGGAGTGATGCTACTGTAAAGATTGTCATGCCGCACTCGTTGCGGCATCTCCCTCTACCCTGTTGGAGACCCCGCAATAAATGCGAGGTGACAACGCAACCTATTTCTCAACACTCCATGGCCTCGATCCTTGCGTTTGCGCTGTGTTTCCAATACGGATGCTTCCGTCATTTTCCAGCCACAACCAATGGCCGCCATTGCGCTCGCGCGCGCGCGCATCAATCATTACGTCTGCGTAGCATTTTCGCCGTCCCAGACCAAAAGATATCAGCACCACATCGGCCTTGTTGCAGTCTTCTAGCAGCGCTTCATCGGTTTTGGGTATCGCAATCACCTTGCCCTTTACATGCGCCACACACCCCAACGCATCGCACTTAAAATCGGGATGGTTTTTTGCAATGTAATTGAGCTCATTCATCCCATAACCATTCGCCCATTGTTGCGGCACAAAGCTCAAGCGCCGCCCTTGCAACGCTACCAACTCACCCTCGATTCGCGCTGCAATTTGTTTGCCATCGCGGCTGATAAGTAAATCAGGCAACTGCACCCACAGCATGCTACTGATACCGATGCCAACCAGCAGCAACCCCAGCCAGCGAGCGCGTTTGTGCCAGATCATCACCCAGCACCAGCCCAGCATTGACAGCACCATCCCTGCATCGGTGAGTGCCGGTGCAAACATCCGCGCATAGGGAATATCGGCCACCATCTGCGCCACCCACACCATGCCGCTGATGCCCGCTTGCATCGCATAAAGCGGCCACGCTTCCAGCCCAAACGGCATCGCAAAAAACGCCACAATCATGCTGGGCATAATCACGATTAGATTCAGCGGTTCCACCAGCAAATTTGCAACCGCCCCATAAAAGGTGACACTATTAAAATGATAGAGAATGAAAGGCGTCGTCACGGCTTCGGCCACAAACGATGTGGTCAACACGCCGCCAATATAAATCAACATCCGCTGCACATGTTGCTCACGCATTAATGCACGATCTGCGGCTGCTCGCACACGCTCATACCACGCAATCAGCCCGGCAGTGGCAAAGAATGAAAGCTGGAATCCGGGCTCTAACACATAAGACGGATTAAACAGCAGCAACAAGATAGCCGCCCATACCAAAGACCGCATCGGCACCACCTCACGGTCGCAGATGATCGCACCCAGCACCAGCACCACCATAATATAAGCGCGCACCGCTGAGGCTGGCAGGCCTGAAACCAGCAGATATAATCCGGTGACAATCAGCGCCACCGCCGCTGCGATTTTTTTATTATGAAAACCATGTTGGGTGAGCGGATTGAACACCAGTAAAAACCGCGTCGCAAAAAAAATCAGCCCTGACATCATTACCATATGTAAACCCGATATGGATAAGATATGCGACAAATTTGAATCGCGCATCGCCTCGTTGATGTCATCTGGAATCGCGGCGCGGTCGCCTGTCATCAGCGCCGCGGCAATCGCGCCTTCCACGGGCTTGAGTGGCTCGCGGATGCGTGCTGATAACCGCTCGCGAAAGGCAGTCAGCGCCAGTTCCACATCATCCCACATGGATTCGGGCGCGGCCTCAATGACTTTGAGCGGCGGTATAGCATAGCCCACCGCACCAATGCCGCGAAAATAAAAGAACCGTGCAAAATTAAATGCGCCAGGCATCACGGGGCCTGTCGGCGGCATCAACCCGCCGCGCAAGGTTACCCATTGGCCGGTGATCGCCTGATGCCCGGTACCTCGCAAGCTAACGCGTACACGGCGCGGCGTTTGCGCAAGCTCCAGCCCCTCAATCGACACGTGATCCAGCGTCAGGCGCAGGCCACCCACCACATCGGCCACTTCAATCAGTTGCCCACTCATCGTGGCAAATTTAAGGTCTTTTTCCAACAATCGGTGAGGTTGCCTATCGGTGAAAAACTTGGCGCTCGCAAAGCCTAGTGCCACTATCATGATCGCGAGCATCGCCCAGCGCCACACCGATCCACGCCGCGCCAGCCACCGCCACCACACCAGCAAACATGGCAGCCCAAACAGGCTGCGCGCATCAGGCTCAAACGGCAACGCAAAATAAGCGAGCATGCCCAAGCACAGGCCAATCGGCAGCCACAGTACCCAGCGCTCGCGTTGGGAGTTTAGCCAGCCCGCCGATAAGTTCAAGATTGTGTTCATCATCGAAAGCGATTATGGACATTTAACATTGAAATAAAAACTTAAAACGCATCATTCTTGAATGCGTGAATTTATCGGAGTTCTTGTCATCCCGCATTTATTGCGGGATCTCCATCGGTGTTGCACCAGACCCCGCGTACCGCGTGCGGGGTGACAGACTTTAAAATTTTCACGTCTTAATGAATGTCCCTGAAAGTACACCATGACCACCATCACTCGCTTTGCCCCCTCGCCCACCGGCTATCTGCACATTGGCAGCGCGCGCACGGCATTGTTTAACTGGCTTTTTGCCAAACATACGGGCGGAACGTTTTTGCTGCGGATTGAAGACACCGACAAAGAACGCTCCACCGAAGACGCCACCCGCGCCATTATCGATGGGATGAAATGGCTGGGGCTCACGCATGATGGCGAGATTGTGATGCAAAGCCAGCAAGCCTCCCGCCATGCGCAAGTGGCGCATGAGCTAGTTGCGAAAGGCAAAGCCTATCATTGCTATTGCAGCCCCGCCGAGCTAGAAGCAATGCGCGAGCAAGCCCGGCTAGCAGGCAAACCCATCCGCAGCCCGTGGCGCGATCAATCTGCCGCCAATGCTCCGGCTGGCATCAACCCCACCATCCGCATCAAAGCGCCGCTAACTGGCGAAGTGGTGATTGATGATGCGGTGCAAGGCACGGTGCGCGTGGCCGCAGAACAGCTCGATGATTTTATTATTTTGCGATCCGATGGATCACCCACCTATATGCACGCCGTGGTGGTGGACGATCACGATATGGGCATCACCCATGTAATCCGCGGCGACGACCATCTGAACAACGCATTCCGTCAATGGATTATTTATGATGCGCTTGATTGGGATGTTCCTGTCTTTGCCCACATTCCGCTGATTCACGGGGCGGATGGCGCGAAACTTTCCAAACGCCACGGGGCTTTGGGCGTGGAAGAATATCGCGACATGGGCTATCTGCCCGAAGCCATTCGTAATTATCTGATGCGATTGGGCTGGAGCCATGGTGATGATGAAATTATTTCAACCGAGCAAGCCATAGAATGGTTCGACATTAAAGACGTGAATAAAGGTGCCTCGCGCATGGATTTTGATAAACTCGCCAATCTCAATGGCCATTATATCCGCGAGGCGGATGATGCGCGGTTGGTGGAGCTTGTGACGTCGCTCTTGGCAACCACGTCATCCCGACAGAGGCCAAAGGCCGACGAGGGATCTAACTCAACCGGTATAGACGCAATAGATTCCTCAGTCGCTACGCTCCATCGGAATGACGAGCTATTACTTCGCGCCATCCCCTCTCTCAAGCAACGCGCGAAAACGATATTGGAACTGGCTGAATCCGCTCGCTTTTATTTTGAACATCTGCCACCGCAAGATGACAAAGCCATAGGGCAATTAAACGATGGTTTAGCATTGATGCAAGGATTTATCCCGCTGCTAGAATCCGCAACCGATTGGACACACGACCCACTTTTTGCGCTGGCCAAAGACTACGCCGAACAATCAGGCGTAAAAATCGGCGCGCTGATGGCTCCCATCCGCGTGGCGATCACGGGCAGCACGGCCTCGCCCAGCATGTTTGAAGTGATGGAGATTTTGGGGAAAGATGAAAGCATGAAACGGTTGAAATCTGTTCTCTAAACTTCCACTCCCCCCTTGAGGGGGAATCAAAAGGCGCCAAGCCTTTTGGTGGGGGTAGAAACATAAGTTTATCTTCCCCCCACGCAACTCGCTGCGTTACACTTGCGAGTTCCTGCTCCCCCTCAAGGGGGGAGCGAAGAAAGTCATCCATCAACTTTCATAAATCTCACGCCGATGACCAATCGCATTGATCGTCACCATCCGATGCTCATAATCGACCGTGTATAAAATCCGATAATCGCCCACGCGCAAGGCGCGCTGACCATACAAGCCGAATCGCAACGGCTTACCAAATGCAATGGGGTCTTGCATCAGCTTGGTTTCAATCGCTCGCTGAAGCTGCGTTTTGATGTTTGAGGTTAAGGCCGGAATATCTTTTTTGATCACTGATTCCAGATATTCGACTCGGTAAGGCTGATCGCCCGACATTATTTCCACGCATCCGCATGCGAAACCCGCGCACCTTTATCATCGGCAATGCGCTTATTACTGATATCCGACAATGCGCGATCTTCGCGTAGCTCCAGCGCCTCACGGATTAATTCTGCCGCCAGAGCCGATTTTGAAACATGATAATCATCGGCCATGGTGGCCAGTAATCCATTGCTTTGATCATCAAGTGTTACTTGAATGCGCGGGCGGTGCGTTGGCATAAAAACTCCTATTCTTTGCTAAAGTGTACCACTTATGGCTCCATTGCGCAAGCCTTGCCACCCATGCCAACTTGCGATACAAGCGCCACAGCAATCGCGCTGGAAAATAACTTGGAATAATTATAAGATACAATCATGACCATTTTACCCTTAGTCATCGCCCCTGATGAGCGCCTGAATCTGCCTTCAGCGCTCGTGACCACGTTCGACAATAAACTCGAAAAACTAGGCGCTGATATGTTAGAGACCATGTATCACAGCCAGGGCATTGGTTTGGCTGCGGTGCAAGTGGGCGTGCATCAACGGGTGATTGTGGTGGATGTGGAATGGGGATCGCCGCGCTATGCCGGAACCGACCGCGAAGGCCAGCCTGGCAAACCGATGGTGCTGGTGAACCCTGAAATCATTGAATCATCAGCGACCATCGCAACCTTTTCTGAAGGTTGCCTGTCATTTCCGGAACATTATTCCGATGTGGAACGCCCCGCACAAGTGACTGTGCGCTATCAAGACGTGACAGGCGCAAACCACACCTTGCACGCCAGCGGCATTTTATCGGTGTGCGTCCAGCACGAAATCGACCACATTAACGGGGTTGTATTTGTCGATCATATCAGTAAGCTCAAGCGCGATATGATCTTGCGCAAGCTCAAAAAAGCTAAACGCTTTGGCGGGATGGATGCGATGCAAGACGAGCCTGCGAAAGTGTAAATGATGCTAATGTTCTATACGCCGTCATTGCGAGGAAGCCGAGCGACCGAAGCAATCCATGGATTGCCACGCGTGCTTTGCACGCTCGCAATGACAACGCTACTGGTTTTTCCTGTGCTAGCCGCTGAAAAAAACGCCCCCAACCCCGCTGCCATCATCGCGCCTTACCCGCCTGCGATCAAAACTCGCTTTTTAACCTCGTGCGTGGGGCTGCACAAAGAGATGATTCCGGCGTGCAAATGCATGATTTTGACTTTTGAAAAAGCGGTGCCGCTCAAAGATTATCTGGAAATTGCAAAGCTGGAAGACCCCGCCCAAGACTCCCGCTTTAAAAATGTGGCAAGCGCCTGTTTGCGTCGCATTCAAACCACACCATAATCATGCGCATCACCTTCATGGGCACACCCGATTTTGCCTTACCAACGCTGCAAGCGTTGATCGACGCGGCGGATCATGAGGTGGTTGCGGTCTATTCCCAGCCGCCGCGCCCATCAGGTCGAGGCATGCGCGAGACACCTTCGCCCATTCATCAGCTTGCGCAAAAACATTCCATCCCCGTATTCACGCCCGCCTCGCTCAAATCGCTTGAGATTCAGGCGCAATTTGCATCACATGCCTCGGATTTAGCCGTGGTTGCCGCCTATGGATTGTTATTGCCGCAAGCCATCTTGGATGCCTATCCGCATGGCTGCTTTAATATTCACCCATCGGATCTTCCGCGCTGGCGTGGAGCCGCTCCCATCCAGCGTACCATCATGGCAGGCGATACCATGAGTGCGATGTGCATCATGCAGATGAATGCAGGGCTGGATACTGGCGACGTGTTATTGCGCCAACCGGTGCGAGTGAATGACGGCATGAATGCTGGCGAATTTCATGATAAAATGGCGACGCTGGGTGCTGAATGTTTGCTTAAAACATTAGAGCTTCACGGGCGGCTAGAGGCGGTGGTGCAAAGCGAAGATGGCATCACCTACGCGCATAAAATCTCTAAAGACGAGGCGATGATTGACTGGTCACAATCATCGGTGCAAATCCTCAATCACATTCGCGGATTGAACCCATACCCTGCCGCGCAATGCATCGTTGCTGGTGAAATCATCAAGGTGTTTGCGGCTGAAATTGCGTCTGGCGCAGCGCCGCTTACCTTTACCTGCGGCGATGGGCAATATATCCGCATCACGCAACTTCAACGCGCTGGCAAAAAGCGCATGGGTGTCGATGACGCACTGCGAGGCTGGCCTCTTTAATAGGCAGCTTCCTACAAGGCACCCGACGATCTATTTTAGTTGAACCGATCCAAGAATTGGTGCATAATTGCAATGTCTAGAGGTGAGAACGGCCACCTCACACACCTGAAAAGGTAGGACGCCGAAAGGCCGAAGAGATGCGGGAACTGGCACCCCGCCTAGACAAAAGGGCACCCTAGTGGTGCCCTAATTTTTTGAGGTGCCCTGTTCTGAGCCTGCGCTCTATGGCTTGCTCAGATATTAAATACGCAGATTTAACAACATGATATTTAGCTTTGTGTTCGGCTTGATGACTGATGGCGATTAAAATCAACTGTTCCTCTACTTTTGCAATAATTTCAAAGCTATCTTGATTGTGTGGTGATTGGCCAACATATAAAACCTGACTCACCAATTCATGAAAATGAGCGACCAATTGAGCATAGCAATCTCGGTGTTTATCGTATATTTTATTTCTTGCTTTGCTTTCAAGAG
>JAKFUW010000104.1 GCA_021732545.1 Alphaproteobacteria bacterium
CTGTTTTTATTTTGTTACAAACTATTTTTAAAAAAGTGACGATAGGTTCGAATTTTTCCAACTTAGCGTCCACTTCTTTGGGTAAGGGTATGTGATAAGGGATAAAATCTTCCACACTATTAGTGCCCACCGGCAGCTTGTTTTGCTCAGGATGCCGAGGATCCCATTGGTATATTTCATTTCTTCCATTATGTTTCGCAACGATCTTCCAGCCCTTAGCCAGACGTTCATGTTCGTTTAATATTTTGCATTCTATAATGCCGCAGTTAACCTTGACTGTATCATCGATAGTATTGGGGTAGCGATTTATATAATTGGCATCGCGGCGTATATCATCATAAGATTTATTGAAGTTTCTGCCTTCAAGCCAGCATAGCGTTCGATCAAAATTCACATTGCCGACTTGACTAATACTGATTTTAATAACTTCTGTAGCCGCTTCTTTTCTGTCATATTGTTGATAATCGTCTGGATTCATTATAATATCTTGTAACGCCATAACATAATTTTCAGCATCCATGGTCCCTTGGTATGGTGTGATTCCAGCTAAGCCTAACATCAGATGGGTAGCTTCGTGGCGAAAGCGTTGTTCGCTTTGAAATCTCCAATTTTTTCGATGCTCAACGATTGCCTGCCCCAGCGTCATATCTTGTTTCAGCATGTGCTGAAATTCGGCAGGTAACTCGTGCAATTCAGGCACGAGAGTGGGGAGAAGCGGCGACGTGTCTTTTTGTGATGTCATTCATTAACATAGCATATTACGCAGGTCCCAAACATAACAGTTTCGTGAAAAAAAAGGGGAAGCCGTAACCTCCCCTTAAAGCTGCGTGTTATTGATGGATCAGGGGATTTGTCATCCTGAATTTATTTCAGGATCTTTTCGAAATGATCCCGAAACACGTTCGGGATGACGCGCCACCATATAATCTATTTATCTAAAATCGGCACTGGCTGAGTTATATTTGCATTTGCGCACATTGCGAATCGGGTGCGAAAAATAAGCGAGTTTGGAGGCCGTTTGCTGACCAGGCACGCCATCGGTGGCCAGATGATGTTGCGCCTGAAACTGAGCAATGGCCGCGCGGGTGCGCGGGCCATATTTGCCGTCGCGCCCTGATGCGCCTACCGAATAGCCCATCTGTTCGAGCTTGGTTTGAATGATCCGCACATTGCGCGGACGCTTATGATAGAGGATGTTGTCGGTGGCAAGCCACCCGCAATGGCTCATGGTTTGGCCTTGCGGGCGGGCACGTTGATAGGCATCAGCGCGGCTTGCGATAAACAAAAAACCAGCAATCAGCGAAACTGAGATCAAAATAATCCATTGAGCCTGCGAGAGGCGGCGCACAAAAGTAACCATCATCGTAACCCTTACGTTGTTGTTTTTATTTTTGCTGTCCGATGGTCTTTTTTATGGGGCGAGTAGCCTGTTATCCACAGGGTTACACGAAAAAGGTTAAAGCTTCGTTAATACGCACAGAAAAGTTTTGAAAAAGTGAAAATAAGCGGATTAGCGCCCGTTTTGAGACGAAATTGCTACGGTTTGCTCGGCTGTAGCTGCGCGAGGGCCGCGCTCGAGAATCTCGTTCATCCATTGCGGGCGAGCGCGGGCGGGTTCATCGGCTACCATGGCGGGCGCATCATCTTGCTGTGCAACCATGCCAACCGGAATGGCCATTCCATTATCCAGAATCACCATGCCTTTGCGCGGTGCATTTTCGAGTGCCGTTTCAATGGTTTTGCTACGGCTGGTGCCGCGAGAGATTTCGATATCGTCAACGCCTTGCTGCACAAGGGCATTATGTTGGGTGGCGTGGGTGTAGCCTTTGTAAAAGCCCATGCCGCTGCCCCAGATGGCACCGGTAATGCCACCTGCAACGGATGACCACCACGTTTTGGAGTCATCTAAAATAGCAGTGATCGATGTCCCATTCACAGACCCTGTGACGACGGCATAAATAAGCGCAAAAGCCGCAATCGACAAAGCTCCCCACAAAGCGGGTTTGGCCATGGAGCTGAGACCATACCCTATCGGGCTGACAGGAGCATCGGTATTTGGATTGAGCCTGTGATCGTGCCCGTGATCGTGATCATAGGCATGGTGGCCGAGCTTAACGCCTAGCTTTAATGTCTCTGCTCCACTAATGACAGCCGGATCCATGGGTTATTCTACTCCTATTCCATTGCATTATACCATGAACGCAAACATGCTTTGTGAAAGTTTCGTGACATTTGGATATGCCCTCTCGTCATTGCGAGCCGCGAAGCGGCGTGGCAATCCATGGGCTTTATGGATCGCCACGGATGCGTTGCATCCTCGCGATGACGCGATAGGATGACAATGCCCACACACCATGATAGAAGCTATGCATGAAAAAAGCCGATATTCATGAAGTGTTCCGTGCGTTTCGGGCGGCGAACCCTGCACCTGTCACCGAGCTTATTGCGCCTAACGAATTTTGCCTGCTGGTGGCGGTGGTGCTTTCGGCGCAGGCCACCGACGTGGGGGTGAACAAGGCCACGCCCGCGCTGTTCAAAGCCGCTGACACCCCTGCCAAAATGGTCAAGCTGGGCGAGGCGAAAATTAAACATCACATCAAAACCATCGGGCTGTTTAACACAAAAGCCAAAAACGTGTTTGCGCTGAGTCAAATGTTGGTGGAGCGCTTTGAAGGCCGTGTGCCACACAGCCAAGCCGAGCTGGAAAGCCTGCCTGGAGTCGGGCGCAAAACCGCGAATGTGTGGCGCAACTGCGTGCTGGGTGAGCTGACGATTGCGGTGGATACGCATGTGTTTCGGGTGGCGAATCGGCTGGGGCTCAGTCGTGCCAAAACGCCGCTGGCATGCGAGTTGGCGCTAGAAAAAGTGGTGCCGCGTGAGTTTAAGCTGCACGCCCATCATTGGCTAATTTTGCATGGGCGCTATGTGTGCAAAGCGCGCACGCCGATGTGCGCGCAGTGTGGGGTGCGGCAGTGGTGTGGGTTTAAGGATAAGATGATCGATGATCGATGATCGAAAAACACAAAGCTGTCATCCCGCATTTATAGCGGGGTTCCCAGCAAATCAGATGGAGATGCCGCAACTAGTGCGGCATGACAGAAATCCTCAATCATCGTGTTATCTATCATCGCCCTTAAGCCGCGCGTTTAGCGCCAGCCTTAGCTTCGAGAGCGGTTTTGATGGTACCAGACAACTGACCGCCACGCTCAATTTCAATTTCGCCGTAGGAGATGTTGCCGCTCACGCGACCGGTTGAATAAATAATCAAGCGGCCATTGACGATCAGATCGCCTTCAAAAGAGCCACTGATTTCAGCATCCTGAATTTCAGCAACACCTTTGAATGAACCGGTTTGAGCCAGTTCCACGGTGTGAACGTCTTTTAAGGTGGCATCAACCGAGCCTTCAATCACCAAGCGATCGCAGGTCGAGATTTCACCTTTCATGTGGATGTCGTTGCCGACCGTCAACACGCGCTTAGTTGCTTTTTGAAGCGGGGCCGCTGTCGGCATCGCGCTGCGAGCTTCGGCAGGAACGCCCGCGCGAGGTGCTGCAACTGGAGCCGCTTGCGGGCGAAAGGATGCCGCTGCAGGTGCGGCTTTGGGCGCCGCTGGTGGGGTGATGTCCATCGCCGCATCGGCGGTGTCATCTATGCGTTTAACGCTGGTATCAAGGTTTGCATCGTCCATATCTAATAAATCTCCTGTCGCTTCTGAATCTTCATAATCTTCCTCTTTCCGACGAAACATAAAACAAGTCTCCTATCCGTATGCGTGCTTGCGCGTTTGGTTTCATGGGCTGCAAATGGTGTGTGTGCAGCGTTTTTTATTGTTAATCCTGTGCACTATAGCAAAGCAAATGCTTTATGCTAGCGAAAAAAGCGCAGTTGCTCACAGCTGCGCGCCTTGTGATTGGCGTATGCTGTGAAATCCGTTAGGCATGGTGCATGGCCGTTTATACTCCACTTACCCACGATGAAATTAAAGCGTTGTTGAGTGCCTATGATCTGGGCGCGTTGCGCGTGGCGCATGGCATTATGCAGGGCGTGGAAAACACCAATTATCGGCTGGAGTTTGATGATGGCACGCGCCTGATTTTAACGCTGTTTGAAAAGCGTGTGAAGCCCCGCGACCTTGGGTTTTTTATCGGTATCATGCACCATCTGTCGCGCGCAGGATTTGCATGCCCGCAACCGATCGCCACACGCGGCGGCGAGCTGATGATAGAGGTGAAAAACAAACTCGCCACGGTGATCAGTTTTTTGAACGGTCGGGATGTCTCGAAGTGGGATGCTACGCACACGCGCCAAGTGGGTGTGGCGATGGCAACCATGCACGCAGCACTTGCCGATTATCAGGCAAGCCGCGCGAATGATTTATCGCTGGCAGGGTGGCGCGAACTGGCATCGCGCATGGTGGGTAGGCTCGATGAGGTGCAGGCAGGGTTGCGTGCGCTGGTGGAAGATGAATTGGCGTGGCTTACTGCGCACTGGCCGCGCGATTTACCGCGCGGGATTATCCATGCGGATCTGTTCCCCGACAATGTGTTTTTTGAGGACGAAAAACTATCGGGCGTGATTGATTTTTATTTCGCGTGCGATGATTTTTATGCTTACGAGTTGGCGATTTGCATGAATTGCTGGTGCATGGATGAGAACGGCCTGCGCCGCGATGAATGGAACGCGATGCTGGCAGGTTATGAATCGGTGCGACCACTGAGCGCGCACGAAAAAGCAGCGTTGCCGACTCTCGCGCGTGGCGCGGCACTGCGCTTTCTGCTCACCCGCGCGCATGATCTCATCTTTCATCCTACCGGTGCGTTGGTGGCACCCAAAGACCCGATGGAGTATGTGCGGAATTTAAAGTTTTTTAGCAGTTAGCAGTTAGCAGTTGGCTGTTCGTTTGCTATCTGCTAACGACTAACGACTAATGACTAAAAAAATCATCATCCATACCGATGGCGCGTGCAGTGGCAACCCGGGACCTGGCGGTTGGGGTGCGATAATGCGCTGCGGCGATAGCGAGCGCGAGCTGTGTGGTGGGGAGGCCAACACCACCAATAACCGCATGGAAATGATGGCCGCGATCATGGCGCTGGAAGCCCTGAAAGAACCATGCGACGTGACCTTGATTACCGATAGCAAATATGTGATGGACGGCATCACGCAGTGGATTCATGGCTGGAAAAAGAAGGGGTGGAAAACGGCGGATAATAAGCCGGTGAAAAATATGGATCTGTGGCAACGCTTAGAGCTTGCCACCATACCGCACACCATGAAATGGCAGTGGGTGAAAGGTCATTCGGGTGATGCGATGAATGAACGCGCCGATGCACTGGCGCGGCTGGGGATTGGGAAGGCGTGAAGGCACGAAGACACGAAGACAGGAAATTACGAAGTCACGATTCTTGTCTTCATAACTTCTTTGTGCTATGAAGCCCTCATGAAAAAACACATCATCGCTTTTTTACTCACCGCAGCGCTTACATCAAGCGCGCAGGCCATCACCATTTCCAACCTCGATGACATTGCGCACCGTGTGGTGTTTGAGCAACCAAACGGCATCAAAACCGTGCGCCTGATCAATCCGGGCGAGGTGTTTAATTCGCTACGTTATGGCGAAGATGTCTATATTGAAGGTGGTGCCGGCAATCGCCTGAAACCTTATGCTTTGGATGATTTGGTGATCTGGGGCGATGGCAATATTCAGTTGCAGCAGCGCCGCAAAGTTGGTGGGTTATCACGCTGATTTAATTCTCATTATACATGATATTTAACAGTGCGTCATTCCTGCGAGGCGCGTTTGCGCCGAAGGCAGGAATCTCTGGTGAGGCCCACGCATGATTCTAAAGAGATCCCTGCCTACGCAGGGATGACAAAGAATATCGATCATCGATCTTTAAGCATGCCCCACGCTGTGCGAATAAAAATTCATATCGATGCCCAGTGAACGGCTCGCCATGTTCCATTTCATATCATCATACGGTTCAAAGATAATATCGGGCGAGGCTGGAACGGTGATCCAGCTATTTTCCTCGAGTTCTTGTTCGAGCTGGCCCGCTGACCACCCCGCATAACCCACGCACAGCAGGCTTTTGCGAGGGCCTGTGCCTGCAATCATATCACGCAAAATAGAGGCATGAGCCGACACCGCAAGCGGCGGCGATGTAAACAGCGAATGCTCGCTGGAATAATCGGATGTGTGAATAACAAAGCCGCGACCGCGATCAACCGGTCCGCCATAATAAATGCCGATATCCTGCGCGATGGCTTGAGCCGCCAGATCGCCTTCATCGAGCAAGGCTTGCGTGTGCGATGTTTCAAGCGGCTGATTGATGATGACTCCCATTGCGCCTTGCGCGGTGTGCGCAAATAAATAAATCACCGATTGATGAAAACAGCTGCTGGTCACCAGCGGTGTGGACACCAGCAACTGGCCTTGCAAATAGCCCTCCGAGCGATGCAGCGGTGCAGGATTTTTGAAGGTGATAGTGTCGTGTGCGTTGATGTGAATCAGGGAGTCAGCGTTGGATTTGCGCTTGAAAAAGAACATGATGGCTTGCCTTGAAGGTGAATTTTTTGAACGCAAATCTAGAATCATTACTATAGCATTTGTGGGGCGGCTTGCCAACAGGAAACTCAACTGATCAGCTTGACATCAATATGCCTTCCAAGACCTTGTGCGGCAATCACTAGCTGGTTAAGTGTGCTGGCGTGATGCGGATCAAGGATACGATCCACCTGTTTTTGATCGACATTCATGCGGCGTGCTAATTCGGCTTTACGGATGCGATCCGAAAGCATGGCGTTATAAATTCCAGCTTTGATCGCAATGGTAGGGGTGATATACGCCCAGGCATTTCCGGTGTGGCATTCTTCGGGGGCAGGGATACGGTTGCCGTGTATCATGGCGGCAGATATCATGGCGACCAGTAAATTTTCAGCTTCGGCAACGGCGATGGCTGCTGATGCTCCTTCGCATGCTCCTTGAAAGCTGTTGTTGGGGTGGCCGATGGTGGCGACATAACTACCATGAGTTTCTTCAACATTGACGGGGTAGCGCATCGGGCTCTCCTATTTTAATCCAAGTTGCTTTTTAATGGTGTTCACCAGACCGCCGCCAATTTCTTTGCTGGCGTGGTAAGGCATGGTGGTTTGCTTATCTTCATAACGCACCGTCATGTGGCTGCCTTTGCCTTGAGTATCAAAGGTGCAGCCTTGCTTTGCCAGCCACCGTTTGAACTCGCTGTGTTTCATGAATTTCTGCCTTTTGATCACCAAAATATACGACAAATATGTCGTGTTTGTCAAGGGGTAACGCAAAAGCGGGAAAGATCGCGATCAGACCTCTGCCGCAGGCGGTGCAGCCAACACCTCTTCCACTTTATTTTTCATATAAGTGGGTAACGCGGCGTGCAGATCGACGCCTGCGGCTTGCACGATGGTGCTTTCATCGAACGAGATAAACACATCGCGTAATTTCAGGATGCCAACGCCTGCTGCGCCTGTGCACGATTGCACCTCGCCGACATCCATTCCATTGCGGGTGATGGGGGTGCCAGCAGCGGGGATGGGCGCACCACCCACCGATTGCAACATGAACGGGCAGCGGCGAAGCACATGGCGATAATGCATCCGCGCGGTGACCTCTTGGCCGATGTAACAGCCCTTGGAAAAACTCACCGCGCCCAGCTGATCATAGCCCAGTTCAAGCACGAGTTGTTTGGTGGCATCGGGGTTGATGTTTGCAGGCACGCCCATGGCAATCACATGCGCGGCGTAGGCTTCAGGCGTCACAGGTTTGGCACCCTGGATAGGGTTGCCTGCAGCTGGCGGATAATGAAGCCGAAGCCCCAGGCCATGCAAGCGCGGATCCAGATGCGAAATGGCGAATTCGTTGATGACCGCATGCGAGATGCCAGGCCCCCATGCTGCCGCCACGCGCAAGGTTGCGGTGATGTTGGAGATATCCACTTTGGAGCGGAGTTTATAGAGTTTGAGTTTTTTCAGCAGCGCATCCACATGGTCTGCCGCCACATCGAGCAGGAAATGTTTTTTCTCGCGCAGCACAAAAAAATCATGCTGTAATTTTCCTTGCGGCGAGAGCATAGCTGCAAACATAATCGGGTCGCGGTTAAGATGCACCATGTCGTTGGTGATGATGCCTTGCAAAAAAGTGGAGGCGTCATCGCCAGAAATTTTTAAGACCACGCGGTCGGATAAAGCGGCAATGAACATGAGAGACAGTCGTTAGTTGTTAGTCGTTAGATTTCTAGGCCGATAACCAGTTATCATTGTAACATACGTTTGTCATCCCGAACTTGTTTCGGGATCATTTCGAAAAGATCCTGAAATAAATTCAGGATGACGTCATGTGTTGTTAACAACCGTTTTCACCGCGCGATCAAGCTGAGCCGATACCACGTCGATGCCATATTTATCGCGGGCTTTATCATAAGCGCGTTTGCCCATCTGCTGCGCACGCGCAGGATCATCGAGTAATTCCATCACCGCGCGTGCCATCTGATAGGGTTTGGCTTTTTCAACCATAATCGCATCGACCTCGTGAGTGATAATTTCGCACGGGCCCTCAGTATCGGTGGTGATGCAGGGCACGCCTGCGGCCATCGCTTCGATCAGCACGATGCCAAATGGCTCATGATAAGAGGGCAGCACGAACACATCGATGTTTTGGTAAAATGCGTGCTTATCGGTGATCCATCCGGCAAATTCCACGTTGCCCGCAATGCCATAATCGCGCGTGAGTGCTTTGAGGGTGGCGGCTTGCTCGCCTTCGCCCCCGATGATGGCGCGTACCGCAACCCCTTGTTGTTTGAGCGCCTGAATGCCTTGCAGGAAACTATCGAATCCCTTTTTTTTCACAAAGCGACCCAGCGTCCCGATGACAAGCGGGTCGCGAAAATCGCTGCGAATGGGAAGGTCGCCCACGTGGATCATGTTGGGGATGTGAAAGGTCTTAAAGCGGTCAATATCCAGATGAACCATATCCTCAATTAAATCACGCGTGATGCAAAAAACTGCATCGCATTTGGGGAAGCGTTTTTTGATGTTATAATTATGTGCGACCCCCACCACGGGCGCATGAAACCGCAAGGCGCGCAGTGCCAACCCAATCGCGCGGTTGCCGTGGGCGATCACCAGATCAGGCTTTGCGGCACGCGCGATGCGGCGCAAGCCCCACTGCGCGAACATATCCCACTCACCGCGTGGCGATAAGGATTGCACATCGGCATGGATCGCGTGCAGCGCAGGGTTGATGGCGGCGCGCGTGTGGGTGATGGTGGTGACGGCGTGGCCAGCGAGTGTCAGCGCCTCGTGATAATCAATCGCCGCTTGCTCCAGCCCGCCGCGTCCTTTGCCAAACATGAGGTTGAGAATGTTCAAGAGAGTTTCCAGTTGCCAGTTGCGAGTCGCCAGTTAAGGCATAACTCACATCAACTCGCAACTCGTAACTCGCGACTTGCAACTAATGAATATAAAACTCACCCTTGCCAAAGCGATAATCCATCGCTTGCACCAGCTTTAAATAATCCACTTTTACCGAATGAATTTTACCATCCAGTTCGCGGTTCCAAAAATCGAGAAATTTGGAAAGTTGGGGAAATTTTGGTGCGATATCCAACTCTTGCCACACATAGCTTTGTAGCAAGCGTGGGTGATCGGGCAAATGATATAGGATTTCGGCGGTGGTGAGGCGATAATCGCGCAGCATGCGCTCAAAGTCGGTGCTGTTTTCGTAATGCATCTAGTTCTCCTTCCTACCTGGGTTATCCAAAATGAGGGCTACTGCCATGATGTCAGAATGACACGAATTGGTAAAAAAACCGTTAATAAACCGTGTGGCAGCGCATCATCTGGCCTTTTTAGTATTTCACCTTAGCGCAATCCTCATATTGTGAACGAATGCCACTATGTACTTGCCTATGCCCAGATTTTGCGTTTGATTGGGGCAACTTATAAAAAAATAGAAGGCAGGTTTGGCAATGGTTTCTTTGAGGATGCGCTCCATCCTGATTTCAAGCATCAGTGTTGTCGCATGCGCGTGGGCATGTGCTGCGTCAGCGCGCCCACTTTATCCGCAAAGCCCCAGCGTGGTACTCAACATTGAAGCCCTGCGCGATCTCAAACAACAAGGCCTATCATCTTCGCCTTTTGGTAATGCACCTTTTGGTAATGCACCTTTGAGCCGCGCGCCTATCCCACCGATACACCCCGCCAGTGCTGCTGCATCGGATCGTCAGGTGCCGCTGATGAATCGCCCTTATGTGCCTGCACCGCAAGGAAATGTGAGTGCTGCGCCCTATGCGGCCAGCATCCCTAATTCGCCACCAACGACGAACACCACCCGCATAAGCTTGCGCGAGTATCAATCGCAGCGTGGCCGCACCCCGCAAGGCTATAAAATTGTGGCGTCGCGTCCGGACGGTTATGGTAGCTCCGTGCCGGTTGCTTCGCCTGTGGTGAGTGCGCGCCCTCAGGCTCCCATGCCGCCCGTCATCCGCGACGAAGAACCGCTGTTGCCAAAACCCAAAAAACCCAGTGTTCGCACCGATTTACCGCCAGTTGCAAAACTAAAATCGGTCGATGCCAAAGATGGTGCAAGTGCCGAGCCACCGCCGGTGCCCAAGATGCCTGATGTCGCCAAACTCACCGAACCCGAAACCGGTGTGCCCGGTATTCCCACTGCCACGCCAGGCGATTTGCCCGAGCCCGATATAGCCGACATAGATTTTGAGGATTTCCCCAAACTCAAACCCTTGCCTGAAAATGACAGCGCCTTGCCTGAAATTTCACCGCCCACCATTGCGATGCCTCAAGTGCCAAGACTTCCTAACAAACCAGCACAAGAATCCGCTAAATCATCCGATTCCAGCGGCCTGATGCCTTCGCTTAATAAAGGCATTGATGAGTTTATCAGTAAAAATCAAGAGCAATCCTCTCCAAGCAGCGGTAAGGCCGTTTCTCGGTTACCGAAAACACCCGAAATTACTCCGCCTGCGCCCACCCCCATACCCGAGCTACCTGAGGCCATCGAGATGCCTGCTGATGCATCGCAAGAGATTGCGGCACTACCTAACATGCCGGTCGATTTTCCAACGCTGCAAGCCTCGCCAATCGCAGCTCCCGCCACACCCGCAGCCAGTGGTGCGGCGCTGCTATCGTTAACCTTTGCCGCCACCGAAAATGAAGTGCCGGTATCAGGGCAAAAGCAGTTGGCTACGCTCGCCACTCAACTGATTGCATCAGGCCAAGCGGTAAACATTGAACCCTATGTGAAAGGTGCGAGCGATCAAGACATGGTCGCCAATCGTATCGCCACCTCGCGCGCCTTTTCGGTGCGTACCTTTTTAATTGATAAAGGCGTGAAAGCCGAAAATCTCACCATCGACAAACGCCGCATCAACACCGACGTAAACGCGATTGAAAAAGTGGATATTGTCGCCAAGTAACTGCTTAAACTCTGGCTGAATCTGGCTGCCACGGTTTCACATGCGCCAGCTTTTTTCTCAAGCTATCGCGCGCACATTCCAGATCATAATGCTGTTGCAGATTCAACCATAATGCATCCGAAACACCAAAAAAGCGCGAGAGCAACAAGGCTGTTTCAGGAGAAATGGCGCGCTCTTGATTTGCAATCGCCGTGATGCGATTAATCGGCACCTGAATCTCTTTGGCTAACCGATAGGCTGAAATTCCCATTGGCTTTAAAAAATCTTCACGCAGCACCGCGCCTGGGTGAGTGGGTTTAATCGCTGCCATGTTGATGCTCCTCTCAATGATACGAGGTTGTCACCCCGTCGAATGACGGGATCTGGATGCCGTCATGAAGACGGCATGACACATGCGAGTTTAAAAATCACATCACCATAGTTACGTCAAGCGTAGCCATGGTGATGAGTGTTCATTAAAATAAGGATATTTTCCTCCCCCCATGGGGAAGGATCAAGGTGGGGGTTACCACAAAGGCAACGCCAGAAATTGCCTCTAACCCCACCCTAACCCTCCCCTAAAAGGGGAGGGAAAAGGTTTCTCTGATGAATGTGACGAAGCCTTAAACTCCAAACTGCAACTGCGCCAAATGCTTATAAAGCGGGCTGGATTCCAGCAGTTGCGCGTGGGATCCCGTGGCCTCGATGCGGCCCTCATTCATCACCGCAATCACATCGGCGCAAAGCACTGTGGACAGGCGATGCGCGATCACCAAGGTGGTGCGGCCTTCGCGGATGGTCTCTAACGCCGCTTGAATCTGGCGTTCGCTTTCGGAATCGAGCGCGGAAGTCGCTTCATCGAGCAGCAAAATTTTAGGTTCGCGAATCATCGCGCGCGCAATCGCAATCCGTTGGCGCTGACCGCCCGAAAGTCGCACGCCTTTTTCACCCAAATAAGTATCATAGCCTTGTGGAAGCTCGCGGATAAATGCATCGGCGGATGCCATCGTGGCCGCCTGAATAATCGCTGCATCATCGGCCGTTTGCAATCCGCACCGAATGTTATCGCGGGCGCTTGCTGAAAAGATCGCCGGGTCTTGCGGCACAAAGCCCATCGCGCGGCGCAGTTCTTGCGGCGCTAATCTATCTATCGGCACGCCATCAATCCGAATGCTGCCCGATTTAGGATCATAAAAACGCAACAACAATTGAAACATCGTGGTTTTGCCCGCACCCGATGGCCCCACAAGCGCCACGGTTTGGCCTGGCTCGATGGTCAATGAAATATCACTCAGCGCCGCACTATCTGGGCGCGAGGGGTAATGAAACACTACGCGGTCAAACACCACTTTGCCTTGCAACGGCTCGGGTAAATGCGCGGCATCGTCTGGTGCGATAATCTCAGGCTGTAGCTGCATCAGCTCCATCAGGCGCTCAGCCGCACCCGCCGCGCGTTGCAGCTCGCCCACCACTTCGCTGATGGCCCCCAGCGACCCCGCCACCACCACCGCATAAAAAATAAACGCCGATAAATCACCTGCGCTAATCGTGCCCGCGATCATATCGCGCCCACCGATCCACAGCACCGTCACCACCGCGCCAAACACCAGCATAATCACAATCGCGGTCAGTGCTGCTCGCATGGCAATGCGTTTAATCGCAATGCGCCGCGCTTCGTTCACATAACCCGCAAATCGCTCAACTTCAAATGTTTCAAGCGACATCGCCTGAATGGTGCGCATCGCGCCCAAAGTCTCTTCGGCATGGACCGCAATATCGCCCACGCGATCTTGTGTTTGACGCGATAGCGCGCGCACTTTTTTACCAATCACAATGATCGGAATAATCACCAGCGGCAGCAGCAATGCCACATATTCCGCCAAGCGCTGGCTGGTGATCAGCAGCATGGTAGCACCGCCAAAAAACAACAACAGATTGCGCAGGAAAATCGAGATCGATGACCCCACTACATTTTGCAGCAAGGTGGTGTCGGTAGTAATGCGCGACAATAAATCGCCGGTGCGGGTGATCTCAAAATAGGCGGTGTGCATCGATATAATTTTGCCATAGACATCGCGGCGAATATCGGCCACCACGCGCTCGCCCACCCATGAAACCAAATAATAGCGCGCATAGGTCGCCGCCGCCAACACCGCCACCACCACCAGCAAGCGCCAATAATAAGTATCCAGCAGCGCCAGATTCCCCGATGCAATCCCCGCATCCACCAGATAGCGCAACGCAGCCCCCATGCCCAGCACTGCACTGGAGGTGAAGATCAGCGCCACGCACGCACCCGCAATCGCCATACGATAAGGCAGTAGATATGCGCGGATATGGCGCAGCTTGCCGATGGATGCTTTGGGAAGTTGGGCAGTGGCCGATGCAAGGGATGAGCTGGGGTGAGTCATAGGGATTGGGTTGTAACGCGAAAGCCAAAGCCACGCAAGCAGCATCCACACTTTAGAAAATTTAGCGTATATTTTAGCCAAATATGTGACGCATTATATCAAAATTATCATTAAATATCATTACGTTAATAAAAATTTTGATTGTGTTTTCGGCGCAGCTGAATTATAGTCGCAACACATCAGATGTGCACAGCACACAATGATATTTTCATCAACTTGGGAGCACTCTATGCCTTATAATATTCTCACCGGCACCACTAATAACGACACCCTGACCGGTAGCAACACACTCGACGATTCCATCACCGGCAATGATGGCAATGACGTCCTCAATGGCCGCAATGGCAACGACATTTTAATCGGCGGCGCGGGCGATGATAACCTCATCGGCGGCAATGGAAACGACTCGCTGCAAGGCGATGCTGGCAATGATACGTTAAATGGCGGCGAAGGTGCAGACACGCTGCGCGGTGGCGATGGCAATGATGTGCTCAATGCGGGTAATGGTAATAATCTGGTTCATGGCGATGCTGGCGATGATCGCATTACCACGGGAACGGGCAATGATGAAGTCTATTTGGGTGCGGGTAACGATACGGTGACCACCGGTGCAGGCGATGATATCATCGAGGATGAGGGCGGCGTGGTTTCGATCAATGCAGGAGCCGGTAACGATCAAATCACTGTCGATAATTTTCAATTTCATGATGCGGACGATGTACTCGATGTGGTGCATCTGTTCCCCACAGGCACGATCAATGGCGGCGATGGCAATGATGATATCTTCGCCGATCTGAGTGCTGGCCGCATCATCGGCGGCAATGGCGAGGATACCATCTATAGCTTCGGTAAAGATCTGGTGGTTGATGGCGGCGCAGATAACGATGAAATCTGGCATCTTGGCACCACAAACACCGTTCGAGGCGGTGCTGGCGATGATGTGATCATCAATGATTATGGCGGCGACAATAAGCTCTATGGCGATACCGGCAATGATTGGATCTTCGGCATGGAAGGCAACCAAAGCCTGTATGGCGGCGATGGTAACGACGTGCTGATTGATGTTGACGGCGCGAATCTGCTCCATGGCGGCGCAGGGAATGATTCGTTATTTGCAGGCAGTGGTGATGCGACCCTATCGACCATTCATGGCAATTTCTATGATGACTCGCCACTAACCGGCAATCACACCCTCACCGGCGGCGCGGGAAATGATACCTTTGCCTTTTCTGATATTAAAGACACCATCCAACTTACCATCACCGACTTTAGGCAAGGCGAAGATGTCTTAAGCTTCAAAGGATTCAACTGGTTTACCTCTTCTGACTTTTCAAACGCCTCCGCTACCGATCGCGTGCATTTTGATAGCGTCGTCAACGGCGCAGCATCAGGCACCACGCTGGGCTACGTGATTTCGGGCAACAAAACCACCTTAAGCGGCCAATGGGACGGGCAGGCATGGTTGCAGGAAAATGGAGGCCTGACCGATATCGGCGGCACGTTCGAGATTGTCTTTAATGGCCGAATCAATTTCACCTTGGCCGATTTCTCATTGTAGAAAGATGCAATCATGCGGGGCGGGCTGGCATCACGCCAGCCACCCCGCCCTCCTTTTTCACCCGTCTTCTATGCTACCGAAACCTTGCTTTTAACCTTCCCTTGCATCGCGTGCTTGCATTTGGCGCGGCTTAGGTCTATACGCACATCATCTTGCTGCCTTGAGGTGGCAGATCGAGCGTTTTTACGGCTCGATTGAGGCGTCCGCGGGGTGGTTTATCTCGCCGTAGCCTCGCGAAGGCGGAAGCAGCCCGCCCTAATAAATGCCGAGCCTTGTATGGCTCGTATTCGATGGTGACGCGGGGTGGAGCAGCCCGGTAGCTCGTCAGGCTCATAACCTGAAGGTCGTAGGTTCAAATCCTACCCCCGCAACCAAATTTCATTTGAAATTCATTAGGTTATTAATCGGCGCGATGCGCCATTTTTGCCGTCTTCACAGTGTGGCACATTCGTGGCACACTAATCCGCAAACAACTACAGCAGACTACAGCTTTAAGCCGTTGTTTAACCCTGTGGAGTTTGAGGATCATGGCAAATATTCAGAAGCGTATATTAAAAGATGGAACAATCAGCTTTCGCGTGCAGGTGAGGATGAAAGGTCATCCGGCACAGGTGGCCAGCTTTACACGGCTGACCGATGCAAAGAAGTGGGCAGAGGATACACAGAGCGCAATCCGTAACGGTCGACACTTCAAATCCAGTACAGCCAAACGCTATACTCTGGAATGGTTGATCGACAAATACACACGGGAAGTGTTGGACATAAGCCCCAAACCCACTCGCAACCAACGCCTGTATCTCGGTTACTGGAAGCAAACGCTTGGTGACTATGCCCTATCTGAAGTCACGCGTGCGCGTATCTCAGAATATCGCAACAAGATTATCGGATCAGCAAATCAGTATGGCAAAGAACGCGGCCTTGCATCTGCCAACCGTTACACCGAAGCACTTGGCGCTATGCTTGAATACGCAATGCGTGAATGGGAATTTATAGAGCAGAATCCGGTACGAAGCCTCAAGAAATTGAAAGAGCCGCGAGGCCGCGTACGTTTCTTGAATGATATAGAACGCTCCAATTTACTAGAAATGTGCCGTAGTAGTACCAATCCATTTTTACATATTATCGTTGTTTTAGCTCTCAGCACAGGTGCACGCAAAAATGAGATTCTTTCGTTAAAGTGGCAGGATGTTGATTTTGAAAGACGGCGCATGATTTTTCATGAAACCAAAAATGGTGAACGCCGATCCGTACCACTACAAGGCTGTGCGCTTGGTCTAATGCTCGACCATACCAAAAATCGCCGGAACGATACGGATTATGTGTTCCCTGCCAAGGGGCGCAATCAACCCGTTGATATTCGAACCGCATGGGAAAATGCAGTCAAAAATGCTAGCATTACAGATTTCCGTTTTCATGATTTACGTCATTCGTGTGCTTCATATCTTGCCATGAACAATGCGTCACTGACTGAAATTGCAGAAGTACTGGGGCATAAAACTCTGCAAATGGTTCGCCGATATGCACATATCAGTGAATGTCACACCGCTGGGGTTGTTGCCCGTATGAATGAGAAAGTATTTGGATGATGGATAAGCAAAAAGATTTATGCATAGACTTCAAGGCTGGATTTCAATTTGATCCAGATTGGAGTGTAGAAGAAGCATTTTCAGCTGGAGCAAACGGACCTCTTAGCCCCTTTCATAGATGGTATGCATGGAATCAATTAGAAACTTTCAAAAAGCAATTTTATGCTGGTGATCAAAAAAAGTTATTCCATGGGATGCATAAATGTGCAGCCCATGGCTTGCCTTTTCCAAATTGGATTGGCGACGAATTCTGCAAAGGATTTCATGCATGGCACTCCTTAAGAAAACCAACTCTTGATTCAGCGTTTGACCTCAAACGACCAAAGGGGATTCAGATGCAAAAACTTAGGAGGAACAGCATCTTGATGCTTATTGTGCCACGAGAAGTGGAAAAACTAAAGACACAAGGAATGCCAGTTGACCAAGCTCTTTTTGATAAAGTTGCAGATGGTATTAACCTAGGTAGTAGTATTGGTAAAGTGGGCGGCAATACAGTGAAAAATTTATACTATAAGTATAAGGATTATATGAACTTCTAATAAAATCAATAAATTTTTGGAAATACTCTAAGTGGTGTTTCGTGCAACCTCCTTTTAGTGACAACATTGCACAAAAAGGAGTCATGAAATGCAAAGCGAATATCTTACAGTCCGTCAACTTTCACAAAAACATCCGGCTTTTCCAGAAGGTGGTCTGCGATGGTTTATATTTAATGAGCACCAGAATGGTTTTGCTAAATGTGTCCGCCGCGTCGGTCGCAAAGTGCTTATCAGTGAAGTCGATTTTCTGGAGTGGATTGATTCACAGAACGGCGGCCAGAAGTGACAAACCTCGCCAATTCGGGCGGGGATTCTAATAATCGTTTGGCAACGAATCATAAGAATTGTACCGCTCCCAGTGTATTAATGAATGAAATCATCGAGCACACTCCCGCCTTTATCACAGCCCTGACGGGTAGCCCCGATACCGTCATGAGTTGGCGCGTAATTCATGACCGCGACAAAGGCGCACCAGCTCATAATTTTATAGGTACTTTTGACCAGATGCGTGATACTCTCACCGCCTACAACATGAGCGGTTACGGGGTGTTTTGCAACATTCAGCGCATGGATGGTAATGGGCATGGTTTGGGTAATGTGGTGCATTGCCGCACGCAGGTCGTTGATCTCGATGGTGTTGACGCAGTAATGCAATATCAGTTAGCGGTCAGTGGTGGTGCATCTTTTGCGGTACAATCAAGCGTAGGTAAGTGGCACGTCTATTGGTTAGTTGCGCCTTATATCGGTAATGACCGATACACTTTATTGCAGCGAAAATTTGCACAGCAATTTAACGGTGATAAATCTGTCATTGATGCAACTCGCGTCATGCGCGTTCCGGGTTTTTTACACAATAAAAACGAGCCGCAACTCGTTACGTTCACACCGTTGTCTGGCGCGAGCTATGATGTCACGCAACTTGAAAAGTGGCTGACATCTGTCGAAGTAAACGACTCGATGCTTGGTACACGTAAGCCCTTGGGTGACGTTGAAATGAGCGCACCATCTATTGAATGGTTGCAGAAAGCCATCCATTTAATTGATCCTAACAATCTTGATCGCAATGAATGGTTGAGCATCACAGCCGCATTCAAACAAGCTGGCTGGTTACATGCTGACGAAACGGCATTGCTGGATCATTGGCTGAAATGGTGTGCAAGTTATGAGAAAGACAACCCTGCAGAAAATGCAAAGCTATGGAATAGCATCCGCGATACCGAAGTGGGTTGGTCAACTTTCTTGCACAAAACCACGATCAATGCGTATATGCAGTTTGGTGTTGCGCCGCTTGAGAATTCTCATAAATCAAAAGGTTTCTATTTCACTCGTGTCGATAAGCTATCTTTCAAACCCCAAAACTGGTTGATTGATGGATTGATTGAAAAGCAAACACTCAGTGCAGTTATTGGTGATCCTGCAAGCGGGAAAAGTTTTTATGCGCTTCACATCAGTGCATGCTTGGCAACGCAACATCAATTTTTTGGTAAAGATGTGGTGGGCGGTGGTGTTATCTATATTGCAGGCGAAGGGCATAACGGAATTTTACGAAGGCTTAAGGCTTGGGAGGCCCACATTGAAACGAGTTTGCAGGGTGCGCCATTATTTGTATCAAGCTGTGCGGCTGACTTTGCTGATTCTAAAAGTGCGGACGCTGTGGCCAATGCAGTGCGAGACATAGTGCGTTCAGAAAACATCGTCCCTGTTTTGATTGTTATAGACACATTCGCGAGAAATTTCTCAGGAGAGGAAAATAGTACACAAGAGGTAGGAAAATTTATAAAAATCATCGATAGGTTAAAAGATGAATTTAGTGCGTCAATTTTGCTGGTTCATCACACTGGTCATCATGACAAAAGCCGTGCCCGTGGAGCAATGGCTATGAAAGCTGCGCTTGATCAAGAATATCTGCTGAGTAAAGATGACAACGGTATCATCACTATCAAATGCACGAAAATGAAAGACGCACCAGAACCACCACGCATGCAGTTTCGACTGCAAAAGGTGCCGATCATAATTGAAGGGTTTCCTGAAAACTCTGCCGTACTGGTAACAACAGAACGGCTGCCCGTTATCGAGCTATCACCACAAGAACATCATGCGCTAACCATTCTGCAAGAAGTGTGTGGTGTAGAAGGAATCAAAAAAGATGCACTTCAGAATCTTTTTGCTGAACGTAAAGTTATGAAGAGTGAAAAGCCTGACAGCGTACGGAGTATCTCACAGCGAATTTTACGGAAATTAAGTGAACAAAACCTCGTATCCATAAAAGATGATAGGGTTTTCCTCACGGGTAATCCCCCCATTATTAGCAGGGGTTGAGAGTAGAGGGTTTTAGTGTGGCGGCCTTTGCCAGCTTCATAGCTGGTGTGATGCCACCGATAGCCATATTAGGGCGCTCGTTATTGTAAGTCCATAG
>JAKFUW010000184.1 GCA_021732545.1 Alphaproteobacteria bacterium
GACGATCAGCATTACCCGAAGCAATACCGCTAACCACGCTCGATACTTCAGTATTTACCCGCGCCAACACGGTGCGAAGTGTTGAACTTCCTGTGAGCACAGCTGTTTCTTTTGGTCTGCCATCATCGCCAATTTCGGTTTGTCTGGCGGCAAAAATACGGAATTCATTATAGGCATCCACAAAGCTGAAAATTGCACTTTTGGTAAGCTCGGTGTCGGCGCTGACATTGATTTTTAAAGCATCAGTGGGAGGAGTTACCGACAGCAGATTAAAGGTAATGCCGTCAACCACATCGCTGATTGCATTGTTTGAGCGTGTGATGGCAGTGCCGTCCACCGTAATCTGGGCATCCACCGCGTTGGTTTCGGTAGCATAGGTCACATTGAATACGGGGCTGGCATAATTGACTGCAGTGCCCGTTTCGATGGTTCTAAGCGACAGACGATAATTGCCATCCGACACTTTAATCACCGAAGCCGATACTTTGCTTTGTGCTGATACTGCATTGATTTTTGAAACCACTTGGTTGAGCGTATCGGTTGCGCCAATGGTCACGCTTGTGCCGGATGCACCCAGCGAAATGGTGCCCGCATTAAAGGGCAGCCCAGCACCCACGGCCAGCGTATCGGCGGTAGCCAACGCAAAAGTGTTGGTGACTTTGATATTGAACGTGGCCAACTGATCGACCGTGACATCATAGCTGGAAATGGCGGTGCCAGGTTCGATGTTGGTGCTCAGATAATTGCTACCAGCGGTAGAGCCGCTATTGGTCACCGTGGCGTTGCGATATTCGAAGATGTTATCGGATTGATTTTGAACGCCAGGAGGGTTGCGCAAAAAGTTTGCGGCATCTTTAAAGCGGTTAAGGATCTCTCTGACTTCGCCGTAAGCCGCCGATTTGGTGCCGTTGGCCTCTATCCGTGCTTCAAGCTGCACTGCTGGTAAGCGGCGAGCTTGCGCTAATCCGCTCAGCAGGGCTTCGGTATCGATCCCTCCTGATGACGATCCAGTGACCACATTGCGGCCATTCTGGTTGGAAAAATTTCCTAAATTGATCGACGTCGCCATGCTAGTCTCCTATGTTTGGTGTTCGCTCTTTGCTAGCGCAACCGCTCATACCCAATCCGTTACAAAACTCTTGCGTCTGCTTGTCTCTTCATCTTAGTGGTTTGGGAATGCAGATGCAAACCTTCCCCGTTGGCAAACTTCTGGCTGCCTTATTGTGACTCACTTGCTATAACCAGCAAGTTCTATGCCTAACTCCTTATTGCCCGATCAACCATTGCGGGGTGCAACGATTTAGGCCTGAATTTCTACCAACGACTCACTAGAGCTGCTCGATCCTTGATATTGCAGAATCTCAACTTCGGGAATGTAGGTGACCGAACCATCGCGCAGATTGGTGAAGCGGGTAATATATTGGCCGGTGCTGTCTTTAAAGATCGAAAATGAGGTATCACTCACCACAAACGTATCTTTAAAAAAGCTCCTAGCCGCCGTTGCAACGCGTGCTTGGCGATCGTCTTCCGACAAGCCTGCATCTTTTTTATCCACCGCAGCCACTTTCACCGGTACCGTCTGAACGTCTGAGTTCTTGAGCACAGGCTCCGCTGCTTTCGCAGGGGGAGAAATGGGTTGAGGAGCAATTGAATTGATATCAAACATTATGTTCTCCTTTCTTGAATCTTTAAGGTGTGGGGGCAGCTACTGCCACCCCCACCTCCTTAAAGTTTAGTGTTAGCCGATCAGTTTCAGCAAGTTCTGCGGGAGCAGGTTTGCTTGAGCTAATACGGCAATACCGGCCTGTAGTTGCACCTGAGCGGTCGCATAAGCGGTCGACTCAGTGGCAATGTCGGTATCGAGTAACACGGCTCGGGCTGCATCCTGATTCTGGATGGAGCTTTCAACGTTTGCTGCTGCAAAGTCAAAGCGTGACTGTAGCGCACCCACTTCGGCACGTACTGCGGTCACCAGATCAAGTGCAGCATCGATCGTGTCGCTAGCCGTAGCGGCACTGGTTTGCGTCAACACATCCAATGTGGCACCACCATAGATTTTGTTGGTGGTCACATTGTTGATGCCAACTGCCAACGAATCCGCTGTGGTCACACCCACTTGGAAAGTCAGCTCAGCCGAGCCATTACCGACTCCGAATGCGGTTTCAAGTGCGCTTTGGAAAGCAGCCGCTCTTGCATCGGTATCGAACTGGATGGCTTCAGTTCCGGTCGTAAACGTTAGGAACTCGTTCGCATTGATTGCACTTTGGAACCGGTAAGCCTGGTTTGCACCCAGTCTGCTACCAACGTTAGAAGCAGCGGTATAGTCCGTGCCGTTCACCGTAATGGTAATCGTACCGTTGGTGCTGGAACCCTGAGGCGCATTGACGCGGATCGAATCAATTTTCACCGAATCAAAATTCGCCTGTTGCAATTCCACGGTCGTACCAATCAACGAACCGGTCACGGTTGAACCCGTTACAATCGGCGCATTGCCAGCATAGCTGGAAACAGTGCGGTTTTGATAGAAGCTAATGCTATCAAAGGCCGCATTCAAACGGGTAGCGAACGTATTGGCATCCGACTGAGACGCAATGGCATTGCCATTGTTCGCCGCCAGTTGGATATCAAAGAAACCACCACCCGTTTCAGAGTTGAAACGAACCACCGTGTTAGCGATGGGGTTGGTAGTCACGTTGTTAGCCGCATAGGTATGGCTACCAATCGTCACCGACAAGTTGGCAGTGTTGAGTGTGCCGGTGTAGGTCGCAGAAATATTCGGCAACGCGCCAATAAAGTCTTTGTTACGAATACCCGATACACTGATACCACCACCCGTTGCAACCGCAGCCGCACCGTTGGTCAGTGAGTTACCATTGTTGAGTACACCACCCGCTGTGAGTGACACACTGGCCGCAAACGTACCCGATTGGGTAAAAGTGATTGCAGTGTTCAGTACCGTCAACGATGAGGTCGTACCCGTATCAACCGTATCAAACACAATCGTGTTGCCATCGCGGCGTGCATTGAACTGGCTAAACAGATAGTTCTGCTCTTCCGTGCCACTGTACGAGTTGATTCTGGCAACCAGATTATCCAGCGTTTCAGCCTGCGTTGCACCGATGGTGACTTCTGTGTTAGCAGAAGTAGCCGCGGTGTTGCTGGTGAAGGTGAAACCAACGCCTGCAGCCAAGCCTGCATCCACGGTGAAGGTGTAAGCGTTCACACCACCTGCCGCAATCAAGCTGGTTGTCAGGTTCGCATCGGCAATCGTTGGGAAGATCAGCTCAACCGATGATCTGCTCTGGTTTTGAGCGGTCACAATGCTGTTACCGATCGATCCCACCGCTATGGTATCACTAGCACCAATACCGGCATCCGTTCCGCCACTGAGTGCAAATACACGGTTAGCGGTCGTGTTACCACCTGCGTTCAACGTTGCTAAAGGAGCACTGGTTGCAAGCGTTGCAACAACATCCACGTTCGAGTTACCCGCAGCATCATACTGTCCATCAGCAGATTGGCGGCTATACTCAAACTCGATGTTGTAGTTGCCCGATGAACCAATGATACGAGCCGTGTAACCATGCGTCACGGTGTTGGCATTGATCGAGTTCACGATCGTACGCAACGTATCGGTAACCGCAAATGCCGTATGAATGGCAGTCGCAGCAGTTGCCGTACCGGCGTTATCCGCATCGAGCTTGATCACGTCACCGGTTTTAAACGGTATCGCGGTCGTACCAGCAGCAGCCGATACCACAACGGTATCGATGTTAGCAGCAGTAATAGCGGTAGCACCTGTAAATAACAACGCACGCGCGGTGTTACCAAACAGGTTTGGTGACGCAACGGTAGAAACCGCGCGAGCGGTATAGGTACCCGTAAAGTTCACACGGAAGTTGTTGGATTGAGTACCGCCTCCATCCGCCGTAAACACAAGACTGTTACCGCTACGGCTGTAGGTCGCTTGCGATACCAACGCGTTGGTAGAGGCATTCAACTGAGTTACTAACGAATCGATGGTTTCTTCGATGGTACCACCCACACGGAACTGAATTGCCGTTGGAGCAGCAGCCGCAGCCGTAAAGGTTGCGCCGTTAATGATAACGGTGTTACCCACTGCAGCGTTATCGACAAAGGTAATTGAACCCGTACCTTGAGTCGCAGCGGTTGAATTACCCGTTACATCCACACGCTCAGACAGCGAACCATCCAACAGGTTCACCCCGTTAAAGTTGGTTTGACCAGCCAGACGATCGATCTCTTCTGAAAGATTTTGGAACTCCTGGTTGAGGAACCCACGCTCTGTCGCAGACAAAGAACCAGAGCCAGCTTGTACGGCGATGGATTTTTGACGTTGCAAAATGTCGGTGATTTGTGCCAGAGCACCATCAGCCACTTGCAAGAGCGAAGAGCCTTGCGAGGTGTTAACGAGTGCTTGACGAAGGGTTGTGATGTTCGTGCGAAGTGAGGTACCGACCGATAAGGCCGCCACATCATCTGCTGCACGGGTGATACGCTCACCACTGGACAAACGAGCGATGGATGAAGACGCCGAAGCTGACGCTCTACCAATGTTCGATTGCGCGTTGTAAGCGGCAATGTTGGTGTTGATTGAATTAAGAGCCATGGTATTTATCTCCTACATGGATGGTTATACACGAGCTACATGCTCACGACTTATGCCGACCTATCGCGGTCAACATTACCACCATAACCCAAAAGAATTAATTAATCGTTAACGTGAAATCGCGTCAACTTCTTTTGTGTTACAATGGGTGGCAACTTCCCTCAAAATTGCGGTTTTTGCCGCAGCCTCCCTAGGAATTTGCCGAATGGGATCATTCCCACCATGGCACAACTGTACCATATTCTGACAGTCGAGTCACGGCGAAAATAGGGGGTGGGGATGAAGGGGTGAGAGACGAGAGTCGAGGGGTTGCGCTTTCGCGACCGCGAGCGTAGCGTGGCGGGAAGCGATCTCAGCAGCGAGACTGCCTCGTCGCTTTGCTCCTCGCAGAAGCGACTTTAACTAAACCCTCGCCCCTCGCCCCTCACCCCTAGCCCCTAAACTTGCGTGCCGCCAACGGTGATACCATCGATGCGCAAGGTGGGCTGGCCCACGCCAACCGGTACGGATTGGCCATCTTTGCCGCAGGTGCCGATGCCGCCATCGAGCGCGGTGTCGGTGCCGATCATGGTGATTTTTTGCATCACGTCAGGCCCGTTGCCAATCAGCGTGGCACCTTTGATGGGCGAGGTGATTTTGCCATCTTCAATCATATAGGCTTCAGTGGCTGAGAACACAAATTTACCAGAGACAATATCCACCTGACCACCGCCAAAATAGGGCGCATAAATACCGTTTTTCACCGAGGCGATGATCTCGGCGGGGTCGTGCGTGCCATTTTGCATATAGGTATTGGTCATGCGCGGCATGGGCGTGTGGGCATAGCTTTCGCGCCGCCCATTGCCCGTGGGCGACACATTCATGAGCCGCGCATTCAGGCGGTCTTGCAAATAACCCTTCAAAATGCCGTCTTCAATCAGTATCGTTTCCGATGGCGGGGTGCCTTCATCATCGATGCTGATGGAGCCGCGCAGATGAGGAATCGTGCCATTATCAACCACCGTAACCCCTTTGGATGCCACGCGCTCGCCGATGCGGCCTGTGAAAGTGGAGGTTTCCTTGCGGTTAAAATCACCTTCCAGCCCATGGCCGACTGCCTCGTGCAGCAGTACACCGCACCAGCCCGGCCCCAACACCACCGGTAGCTCGCCCGCAGGGGCAGGGCGCGCCTCAAGGTTGGTGAGCGCGCGGTTCAAGGCTTCATGCGCCTGAATGTGCCAGTGGTTATCCGATAAAAATTGCGCATAACTCGTGCGCCCGCCTACGCCCGATGATCCCGATTCCATTCGGCCATTATCTTCCACCACCACGCTGATATTCAGCCGCACCAAGGGGCGGATGTCGGAGGTTTGCTCGCCGCCTGCACGCATGATGTGCACCACCTGCCAGCTTGCGGCCAGCGAGGCGCTGACTTGCTTGACTCGTGGATCGCGGCTTCGCAGATAGGCATCAATGGCTTGCAGCACATTGACTTTCTCAATAAACGCCATCTGCTCTAGCGGATTATCGGCGATGTAAAGCGCTTGATTGGTGCCAAAGCGTGCGGGCAGTGTTTGATTAAATCCTTCCTGCCCCGCATTCACCGATTTCACCGTTTTCGCCGCGCGCAACAAGGCCGCTTGCGACAGCTCGTTGCTGTGCGCATAGCCTGTCGATTCCCCCAGAACCCCGCGCAAACCAAAACCCTGCGTGGTGTGAGAGCTGGCATTTTTCAGCTTGCCATCATCGAACGCGATGGATTCTGACAGGCGATATTCCAAAAATAATTCGCCATCATCAAGCCCCATCAATGCGTTATTGACGGCGGTTTGGGTGGCAACGGCATCCAGATCCATCCGGTTAAAAAATAAGTCGGTAGCAGAAGGTGAAGTCATAAGGCTGTGTCCCGATTGTACAAATGAGGGTGATTTAAGGCGTTTTTTTACCTCAATTGCTATAAATTCATTGCACTCTAAGCCTAAACATTTTACAACAAAAATCGACTTTCGTTTTAGAGATATTCTAATATAATCAAATCTCACTTTTTTAAAAGGTCTTATCATGCTGCGTTTCGTGAGGATTTCTCTGATGGCAACCGCTCTTTCAGCATTTGCATCGTCTGGTGCAATGGCCGCCGAAGTCGGCATGGCCAAACCGTGGCAAATCTATTTTCAAGATGCCGCAAGCCCCGTGTTTGAACACATGCAGTGGCTACATGACTATGTGACGATTATTATGTTTGCGATTTTGATGTTTGTCGTTGGCTTGCTGGCCTATGTGTGCATACGTTTCAGCAGAAAAAACAATCCGGTCGCGAGCAAAAACTCCCACAATACCCTCATCGAAATCATCTGGACGGCGGTGCCGGTGATAATTCTGGTCGCGATTGCGATTCCTTCATTCCGCGCCCATTATAATTGTGTGCATTCCATTGGTTGTAACGAAGACGGTGTGCCATCCAAGCCCGATCTAACCCTTAAAGTCGTCGGTAATCAATGGTATTGGAATTATGAATATCCCGATGATGAAATTCAGTATGACAGCTACATGAAAAAAGAGACCGATCTGCTCAAAAATGAACCGCGCTTGCTCGCAGTTGATAACCCTGTGGTGGTGCCCGTCAATGCCAATGTGCGCGTGTTGGTGACCGGTGCTGATGTATTACATAGCTGGGCGATGCCTGCTTTTGGCGTCAAGCAAGATACCGTCCCTGGCCGCCTGAACGAAACCTGGTTTCGCGCAGAAAAAGAAGGCACCTATTATGGCCAATGTTCCGAGCTATGCGGCCGTTTGCATGGCTTCATGCCGATTCAAGTGGAGGTGGTGTCAGAGAAATTCTATAAAAAATGGATTAAAACCGCTAAAAATGATATCGACGCAGCGAGCGTGATGGTGTCAGAACTTCGTGGCCGCATCGAGCCGAAGGTGGCCGCCATTGAAGCCACCACCACAACCAAACAATAATTCAAGAATCATTCAGGAGAAACCCGATCATGGCACACGCCGATACCGCCCACCACGATGATCATAAAATGAGCTTTTTTACGCGCTGGTTTTGTTCCACCAACCACAAAGACATCGGCACGCTCTATATTATTTATGCCGTGATTGCTGGCCTGCTTGGTGCTGCTTTCTCCATCGCACTGCGGCTCGAATTGCAAGAACCAGGCGATCAATATTTCAACGGCAATTATCAACTTTATAATGTGTTCTTAACTGCGCATGCGTTCTTGATGGTGTTTTTTCTCATCATGCCCGCACTGATTGGCGGCTTTGGCAACTGGTTCGTGCCGCTGATGATCGGCGCGCCCGATATGGCCTTTCCGCGTATGAACAATATCAGCTTCTGGCTGCTGGTTCCCGCTATTTTGCTGCTGCTGGGTTCGGCTTTTGTTGGCTCGGGCGAGGCGCGTGGGGTCGGCACGGGGTGGACGGTCTATCCGCCATTATCGGTCATCGACGGTAACCATCAGGGCATGGCGGTTGATATGGCGATTTTCTCGCTGCATTTGGCCGGTATTTCTTCCATTTTAGGCGCGATCAATTTCATTGTCACCATCTTCAACATGCGCGCGCCAGGCATGACACTATCAAAAATGCCGCTCTTTGCGTGGTCGATCCTGATCACCGCCTTCTTGCTGTTGCTGGCACTGCCAGTGCTGGGCGGCGCGATCACCATGCTGCTGACCGACCGTAATCTTGGCACCAACTTCTTTAACCCTGCTGGCGGCGGTGATCCCGTGCTGTTCCAGCATTTGTTTTGGTTTTTTGGTCACCCTGAAGTGTATGTTCTGATTTTGCCAGCCTTCGGTATCATCAGCGAAGTGGTCTCCACCTTTTCCAAAAAGCCCGTATTCGGCTATCTGGGCATGGTCGGCGCCATGTGCTGCATCGGCGTGCTGGGCTTTGTGGTCTGGGCGCACCATATGTTCACCGTGGGCATGAGCGCCAACACCCAAGCCTATTACATGTTTGCCACCATGGTGATTGCGGTGCCCACCGGCATCAAAATCTTCAGCTGGATTGCGACCATGTGGGGCGGCTCCATCGAATTTAAAACCCCCATGTTATTTGCGGTTGGCTTCATCTTCCTGTTCACCTTTGGCGGTGTCACGGGCGTTATTCTTGCCAACTCTGCCATCGATATTCCCATGCATGACACCTATTATGTGGTGGCGCATTTTCATTACGCCATGAGCCTTGGCGCGTTGTTTGGCGTGTTCTGCGGATTCTATTATTGGATCGGCAAAATGAGCGGCTATCAATATAGCGAATGGATGGGCAAGGTGCATTTTTGGATGTTCTTTATCGGCACCAACCTCACCTTTTTCCCGCAGCACTTTTTGGGACTGGCGGGCATGCCGCGCCGTATCCCCGATTACCCTGATGTCTATGCGGGCTGGAACTATTGGTCGTCGATCGGCTCATACATCGCAGCCGCGGGAGCCATCTGGTTTTTGGTGGTGGTCATCGAGATGTTTGTTGCTAAACGTAAAGCCGGTGATAATCCATGGGGCGAAGGTGCCAAAACGATTGAGTGGACGCTGACCTCACCGCCTGCGTTCCATTCGTTTGAAAAACAACCGGTGATTAATTAGTCGCCAGTTGCCAGTTGCCAGTCGTCAGTAAAGACATTGGGCACTGGAGACTGGAGACCGGAGACTCCATGACAACCACGACCATCGCTGCGGCTACATCTTCTGAGCTTCTCAGCCTGCTGAAACCCCGCGTGATGACGCTGGTGGTGTTTAGCGGTGCGGTCGGCATGTTGCTGGCTCCGGGAGATTTGCATCCGTTTTTTCAACTGCTCGCCGTAGCCTCCATTGCGCTGGGTTCGGGCGCAGGCGGCATGATCAATATGTGGTTTGACCGCGACATCGATGCCATCATGCGCCGCACCCAAAACCGCCCACTACCACGCGGCACGGTCAACCCCGATGATGTGTTGATTGTGGGCATCATGCTCGCCGTGCTGTCGGTGGCGATGATGGGGCTGGCTGCCAACTGGCTGGCCGCTGGCATTCTGACCTTCGCCATTTTCTTTTATGCGGTGATTTACACCATGTGGCTCAAACGCTCAACCCCACAAAATATCGTGATCGGTGGTGCGGCCGGTGCTTTCCCTCCCGTCATTGGGTGGGCGGCGATGGCAGGATCGCTCACCATTGAGCCAATCATTTTATTCCTGATTATATTCTTGTGGACGCCGCCACATTTTTGGGCACTGGCGCTTTATCGCAACGATGATTACCGACTGGCAGGCATCCCGATGATGCCCGTCATTCGTGGAATGCAACACACGATGAAACAGATGGTGGCCTATAGTGTGGCGCTGCTGGCGGTGACGTTATCGCCTTGGGCGATGGGCTGGCTGGGCACAGTTTATGGCGCGGGCACATTGCTTTTAAGCGGCTATTTTTTATATCTGGCGGTGCGCCTGTGCGTGCTGGGTTTTGATATCGCGCGCTCCAAACAATTATTTGGTTATTCCATTCTCTATTTATTTTTACTGTTTAGCTTGATGCTAATGGATCGCGCTTTTGCTGGATTCAATCTCTCAGTTTAAGCTGGAATTCCTTAGCGTTTGTTGCTAAGACTGCGTGATCTTAGAAGGAGACTTTTATGAGCAAGCTCGTCTCATCGCCTGCGCTTGAACAAGCCGCTGAACCTACATTAAAGTTAATGCATGCCGTGGGGCAAAACACCATTTACCTCATGGGCGCGAGCTTTATTTTAGGATGCCTCTTTACCATTTTAATGTTATTGGTGCTCGATTTTATGCGCCGCAATCATGAGCACAAGGACTGATATGCCCCCCCATAAACGCCACGAAGAACAAAAAGGCAAAAATCGGATGGTGCTGTTTATTTTGCTAGGGTTCATCGCCATCACCCTTGCACTGACATGGCTAAAAATGGGTCAGCTCCCACCCCTTCAATAATCATGTCACAACCCGTTGATAATCGCTCGATTGCCTTCAGTTTGGCCGCGCTCGTGGCGGGGATGGTAATGCTTAGTTTTGCCGCTGTGCCGCTCTATCAGCTTTTCTGCCAAGTAACAGGTTTTGGTGGCACCACCCAGCGCGCCGAGGCGTTTTCGGGCCCTATTCTTGATCGGACTGTGACCATCACCTTCAACGCCGATGTCGATGCGAATATGCCCTGGAAATTCAAGCCGGTTCAAAAACATGTGACTGTGCGTATTGGCGAAATGATGCTGGCAAGCTACCGCGCTGAAAATGAATCCGATCAGGCGGTCACCGGCATGGCGACCTATAATGTAACACCCCACGCGGCTGGAAAATATTTTCACAAAGTCTATTGTTTTTGCTTTGAGCAGCAAACCCTGCAGCCGCGCCAAGTGGTAAATATGCCGATTTCTTTTTATGTCGATCCTAAAATCGTCGATGATCCCGAGCTAAAGGATGTCAAAGACATCACTTTATCCTATACCTTTTTCAATGAATTGAGTAAAAACGAATATCAGTAATTCCATCCTTATTTGCTTTCAGGAGCCGTTATGAGCCAACAGCAACATGATTACCATCTGGTTAATCCAAGCCCGATCCCCTTTCTCACATCCTTTGCGTTGATGACATTGGTGGTGGGTGCGGCACTGTCGCTGCATGAAGAGCCTGCTGGCCATTATGTGCTGGGTGCAGGCTTCATGATGGTGATTGCCTGCTGCTATTTCTGGTGGCGCGACGTCATCAAAGAAGGCCTGCAAGACAAAGCACACACGCGCGTGGTGCAGCTGGGTTTGCGGTTGGGCATGGCACTGTTTATCATCTCGGAAGTGATGTTTTTCTTCGCATTCTTCTGGGCATTTTTTAATTCTTCTGTCTATCCTAAACTCCCGCTCGAAGAAGTCTGGGGTATTGGCGTGGGCGTGTGGCCACCGACAGGCATCACCACCTTCGATCCATGGGATCTGCCTTTCATCAACACCCTCATTTTGCTGCTGTCTGGCACCACCGTCACCTGGGCACACCATGCCTTACTGGAGCGCAAAAATGATGATGTGATTACCGCCTTATGGTTCACCGTGTTGCTGGGGCTAAGTTTTAGTGCGCTGCAAATGTATGAATATTCGCATGCGGCGTTTGGCCTGACCGATGGCGTCTATGCCACCACCTTTTATTTAGCTACCGGATTTCACGGATTGCACGTGATGATCGGCACCGCGTTTTTGGCAGTGAATCTGGTGCGCGCGCACCGCAAAACGCTCACGCCTGAGGGCCATTTAGGCTTTGAATTTGCCGCATGGTATTGGCACTTTGTCGATGTGGTATGGTTGTTCTTGTTTGTCGCCATTTATTGGTGGGGATCATAAATACCACGATCATGGCATCATCCGCTTATCCGATTATTTCGCCACTCAAAACAGCCTTCACCCATCGCTGCCCGCAATGCGGAGTGGGCGCGCTCTATGTGCGTGTGTTGAAGATACGCCCCGCTTGCACCCATTGCGGCCTGTCATTCGCGGAACATGATGTGGGCGATGGCCCAGCCTTTTTCACCATCTTAATATTGGGTTTTGCGGTTGTTGGGTTATCGATTTATCTGGAAGTGGTGATGCAATTATCATTGTTGAAGAATCTTTCATTTTCAATCGGAGCGTTATTATTATTGATGCCTATGTGCTTGCGCTTTTTTAAATCCTATTTAATTGCGATCAAATACAAGCTCCATGGCTCGCAAGAAGATATGAGCGGTGGTGCTCACGCGCCGCGAATACCAAAAAAAGGAGAACTCTAACATGTTCAGTGGCTTTAACCGCCCAAAATTCATTCCGTTTGTGATGTCGTTTGGCGGCATCGTGCTGGTATTTGGGTTAGGGTTTTGGCAGGTTGAGCGTTTGGCATTGAAAGAAAATATTATCGAAACCATTGAACGCGCCAACATCACCGACCCTCTGACCCACGCCCCACAAACACTGGCCGATGCAGAGAAAAAACAATTCTACCGCGTAACCCTTAGCGGAAAATATAAACCAAACACCGAATTTCATCTGGCGGCACGTTATTATCACAGCCAGCTGGGCTATTCGGTGTTTAATCCGTTTGTTACATCACATGGCGATACCATATTGGTCAATCGCGGATGGATTTTGGCCAAAGCGAAAAACACCGATGATTATGCGCGCGCGCCCAAAGGCAAGCAAATCATCACCGCCACCATCCGCACCTCCAATGAACGCAACTATTTCACGCCACCCAATCAACCCGAAAAAAACATCTGGTTTGGGCGCGATGTGTTGGAGATGGGCAAAGATGCTAAGCTTGACGTGTTGCCCTATTCGCTCGACGTGATTGGCGAGCACATTAAAGGAGAATATCCCGTGCCATCGGATGGCAAGATTGAATTACGCAACGATCATTTAAGCTATGCGATCACTTGGTTTCTTATTGGTGCAGGTATGATTGTGATCACCTTGCTCTATCACCGCAAACCCAAAGCAATCAAGGCGGTGTAATGCGTTATTTGTCCACACGAGGCCACGCGCCTGTGCTCGATTTTGAAGCCGTCGTGCTCGCAGGGCTCGCATCGGATGGTGGGCTGTATGTGCCTGAAAATTTTCCGCAAGTAACGCCTCAGCAATTAGCAAGCTGGCGTAGCCTTTCTTATACTGGGCTCGCACTCGAAGTCATGCATCCGTATGTCGGCAACGCACTCACGCGTGATGAATTAAAATCACTGATTGACGGTGCTTATGCATCTTTTCGTCACAGCGCCATTGCACCACTCAAACAATTAGGCGATGATCAATGGTTGCTGGAACTGTTCCACGGCCCAACGCTCGCCTTCAAAGATTTTGCGCTGCAGCTGCTTGGGCCGATGGTTGATTTTTTCCTCAAACGTGCCGATCAAAAAGTAGTGGTGGTGGGTGCCACATCAGGCGATACCGGATCTGCCGCGTTGGCAGGGATGCGTGGTCGCGCGCGGATCCAAAGCTTTATTTTATTTCCGCATGGCCGCGTATCGGATGTGCAGCGCCGCCAGATGACCACGATGACCGATGTCAACATTCACAACATTGCGGTTGAAGGCACGTTCGATGATTGTCAGGATATTGTCAAATCCCTGTTTGCCGATGCAGCGTTTCGCAACGCGCACAATCTGGTTGCGGTCAACTCCATCAATTGGGCGCGGATTTTGGCACAAGTGGTTTATTATTTTTATGCGGCGTTGCGCTTGGGCGCTCCTTCGCAAGCCGTTAGTTTTTGCGTGCCGACGGGTAATTTTGGTGATATTTATGCAGGCTATGTGGCAAAGCAAATGGGCCTGCCGATTGATCGGCTCATCATCGCCAGCAACCGCAACAACATCCTCACCCGTGGCCTGAATACGGGCACCTATAAAATGCAAGGCGTGCAGCCTTCTTTAAGCCCCAGTATGGACATCCAGATTTCGAGCAACTTTGAGCGATTGCTGTTTGATTTATATGGCCGCGATGCACCCGCGCTGGAAGGTGCCATGATTGATCTTCGCACATCAGGTTCGCAAACTTTATCAGCCGCCGCGTGGGCTGGTTTGAAACAAGACTTTGATGCGCACTGCGTGGAAGACGACGAAACATTGCAAACCATCCGCCGTATCTATGACCAAACCGGCGAATTGCTCGACCCACACACGGCGGTGGGCATCGCATCAGCGCAAGCGTGTAACACGCGCACACCCTTGGTGACGCTGGCCACGGCGCACCCCGCAAAGTTTCCTGACGCCGTCAAGCAAGCAAGCTCCATTCACCCCGCGCTGCCACCGCACCTTGCTAATTTGTTCGATCTGCCTGAGCGTTTTGATATCTTGCCAAACGCACGCGATGCCGTTGCCTCTTACATCGAAAGTCAAAAAATATGAGCTATGAATTGACGACACTGCCAAGCGGTTTGCGCGTGGCGAGCGAATCGCTACCATCCGCCGAAACCGTCGCGGTTGCCATCTCCGTAGATGTGGGCGCGCGCTATGAAACGCTTGCCCAACACGGTATTTCGCATCTGCTCGAACATATGGCATTCAAAGGAACCGCACGTCGCAGTGCGCTCCAAATTGCTGAAACCTTCGATGCGATTGGCGGCCATATGAATGCCTATACCAGCCATGAACACACGGTTTATTATGCCAAAGTGCTCAAAGAACATCTGCCCATAGCGGTGGATGTGCTGGGTGATATTTTGATGAACTCCGTCTATGATGAGGCTGAATTGCTGCGCGAAAAGCAGGTGATTTTACAAGAGCTCGCCATGCACCACGATACGCCCGACGATCTGGTGTTCGATGCCTTTCAGGAATCCTGTTTTACCAATCAAACATTGGGCCGCAGCATTTTGGGCACCGCAGAATCGATTCAAGCACATCCCGCTGAGGCCATCCGCGATTTTGTCAAATCGCATTATCATGCGCCGCGCATGGTGGTCAGCGCCGCAGGTCATATCAATCATGCGCAACTGCTGTCATTGGTAGACGCGCATCTGCCTCTGCCATCATCGCAATCGCATGACACGTTTGAACGCGCCACTTACACCGGCGGCGATACGCGCACGGTTAAATCGCTCGAGCAATTGCAATTTGTGATGGGCATGCCAGCGCCGACCATCACCGACGAGCGCTATTATGTGTTGCAGATTTTATCGATTATTTTAGGCGGCGGCATGTCGTCGCGCTTGTTCCAAGAAGTGCGCGAAAAACGCGGTCTGGTTTACACCATCCAAACCTTCGTTTCGTGCTACGATGATACTGGCGTGTTTGCGGTCTATGCTGCAACGGGCGCAAAAGAAGTTAACACGCTGATACCCGTGGTGTGCGAGCAACTCTTGGCGGTGTGTAAATCCATCACGCACGCGGAATTACAACGCGCCAAAAATCAGCAAAAAGCATCGTTGCTGATGGCGCGCGAGAGCACCTCCACCGTGGCCGAGTGGATTGGCAGACACTTATTACAATTTGGTGATTATCGCCACGCTGCTGAACTCAGCCGCCGCATCGATGCGATCACGATGGACGATGTGTTGGCGCTGGCGCGCGAACTTTTCACCGCGCCAAAGCTCACCGTCACCGCCCTTGGGCCTTGCAAAAAAATGATGGGCTTTGATGAGATTAATCGGTTGATGCAAAATTAAAACGTCGTCATCCTGCGAGCCGAAGGCTGCGCAGGATCTATCCAGATGCTGCGCTGACGCTTCGCGCCCCGCAGCATGACAAACTATTTTGACGCAGGCTCCACCGTCACGCTGCCCAGTCTTTCGCCAGAGCACAGATGAATCATGGTTATCACCGCAGCACCATCTGGCATGCGTTGCACCACCCGCGCAATCTGACCACGCAATTCGACCTCGCCGATTGGCAACTTATCTGTTAATGAAACCCGATGATTGCCACATTCACGATATTCTCTGGGGATTGCGCTGCGCGGGTCGGCGGCATCAGCCGCCTTGTCGCTCATTTTTTTGATGGCAAACACAAACAAAAAAATCGAGCCAGTCACCAGCACCAACCCCATCGCAATCACCACCGCGCGAATCACGCGGTTGGGGTCTTTTTCCTTGGAGGTTTTGTTGATGTCTGAGCGCATACACACAATTCTAGTCGATGCTAGCGACGCAGGCAAGCGCCTCGATAAATGGCTGAGCGAGCAGGTGCACGGTTGCTCGCGCAACTATGTGCAGCAACTCATCGATCAGCAGCAACTGACCCGCGCGGGCCAAGCCATGAACACGGCTTCGGTGAAAATCAAAGCGGGCGAGATTTATCAGCTGATTATTCCGCAGGCAGTGGCGCTTGAGCTGGAACCGGTGCAGATGGATCTGGATATTATCTATGAAGATACGGATGTGCTTGTCATTAACAAACAGGTGGGTCTATCGGTGCATCCATCATCCAGCAGCAAGGGCACGCCCACATTGGTGCATGGGTTGCTGGCCTATTGCGGCGGCGAGCTTTCCGGCATTGGGGGTGTGGCGCGCCCGGGCATTGTGCACCGCATTGATAAAGACACATCGGGTTTATTGGTCGTTGCCAAAACCGATATCGCGCATCAACATCTCAGCGCGCAGCTCAAAGATCGCAGCCTTAGCCGTGTGTATAAAGCGTGGGTGTGGGGTATGCCGCAACCCATTGGCGGCACCATCGAAACGCAGATTGGCCGCAGCCCCAAAAACCGCAAAAAAATGTCGGTGCTGAAGGTGAGCGGCAAACACGCCATCACCCATTATCAGGTCGATCAGGTGTTTCGTGCCACCGCCCATAACCTTAGCGTGGCCGTGGCCAGCGCCATAACCTGCACGCTGGAAACGGGCCGCACCCACCAGATTCGCGT
>JAKFUW010000177.1 GCA_021732545.1 Alphaproteobacteria bacterium
AGGACAAGGCGTTGCCGCCGATAATACGAATTTTATCCATGATGATTTATGCTTTTTCCACCTTCTGCAGCGTTACGCCCGTTTGCCCCATATATTTGCCCTTGCGGTCGCCATACGATACTTCGCACAGCGAATCGCCTTTCAGGAACAAAAATTGGCAGGCACCCTCATTGGCATAAATTTTGGCAGGTAGCGGTGTGGTGTTGGAAAATTCCAGCGTCACATGGCCTTCCCATTCGGGCTCCAAGGGCGTCACATTCACAATGATTCCGCAGCGCGCATAGGTCGATTTTCCTAAACAAATCACCAATACATCGCGCGGAATTCGGAAATATTCCACCGTGCGGGCCAGCGCAAAGGAATTAGGCGGAATGATGCACACATCGGTTTTGCGATCAACAAAGCTTTCCGTGGAGAAATTTTTGGGGTCCACAATCGCTGAATCGACATTGGTGAAAATCTTGAATTCATCGGCCACACGGGCGTCATAGCCATAAGACGATAATCCATAGGAAATCACCCCATCGCGTTTCATATTTTCAACGAACGGCTCAATCATCGCGTTTTGTTGCGAGCGTTCGCGGATCCAGTGGTCGGGCATGATGGACATGAGATGCCTTTGAGTAGGTGGTTGCGGCAGTCCGCCGTCGTCCGTGCTCCGCTCTACGAGCTACGCAGGACTATGGCGAGACACTGCTTTGGCCTAACGGTTCCGCGTGGCTTAAGCCCCGCGAAGCCCGTAAGGGCAAAGCGTGGTGCCGCTTGTCGGAATCGAACTGACGACCTACCGCTTACAAGGCGGTTGCTCTACCCCTGAGCTAAAGCGGCACATGGATTCATCTTTTAGACAAGACCGCCCAAGCCTGCAAGTATTTAGAGAGTGAATCGATTAAATATGATAAACTTAAGGCTGTTGAACAATAGAGGTTCAACCATGTATGTTGTTACCCCCCCCGCATATTATAGCTTGTCATCCCCGCGCAGGCGAATCTTTTGCTAGGCACTGTTAGCTAATTCTACTATGACTTGCTACAAATAGCAGCTTTTCAATCTTGCGTTGCTCATGTACCTAAAAGTACACTGCGCTACGGGTCTTGAAAACCCGCTATTTTCGCTTCGTCCTAGCGAATTAGCTAACAGTGCCTAGTCCGTCGTCATCCCGAAAGGCGCAGCCTGAGGGATCTCTCTAAGGCTTAACGCCTTGCTCAAAATGACGGAGCATTTCGCCGATTGTCACAAAACTGTCATACAACTAGTGCATGAATTGCCTTATACTATGTAGGAAAAAGGAATTTTGAACACACGAGGCATTAAATGACTTTACGCGATAGCAATGGGCGCCCGCCGCGCCAACCGCGACCGGTACATCCGCGTGCAACAGGTTATGTGGATGATGGAATTCAGCGCCCTACCCCTGGACGTACCACAGGTAATGTATCTAACCGCGATCTTGGCCGCGTTGAGCGCTATGTACAGCCAAAGGCTGAGACTTACAGAGGTGGCTATGGGCATGGTCGTCATTCAGATAGATATGGCGGTGATTTTGGTGGCGGCTGGGGAGGTGCTTACAACGGTGGTGGTAATGATTGGGGCGGAAGTGTCGATATACCTTTTGTAGGAAGGGTAAGAATAAGTGAGCGAGGTGTGCAGATTAGTGGCGGCCGCCACGGCCACGGTCGAGGTAATTTTCGCGAATCTTCAAGTCACGCCAGAGAAGGTGGTATCAATTGGAAACCACGGGGAACTGATATTGAAGGGACACGTGGACCGGGATTCTTTGCCAACTTGGATGGCCACGGAAGTCGCACCCTCCATCTTGGTAGTGGCAGTAAGCCAGATCGTGATAAGCTAGCTTATTTTCGCGAACACGGTAACACCCGTGGTTATAAGCAACGTGATGGTTATTCACCCCCTTCACGCTATTGGGATGATAGCTATGATGACCGCCGTTATGAAGAGGAAAGACCCGCACCTCGCCGCGAGCCAGAGAGTTCTCGCGGTCGGCTTGACCCTCATTATCGTGATCAATCCAACAGCCTCACTATCAATGAAATGCAAGCACGGTTAAAGGATGTGAAAGATCTGAGAGATACGCGAGATGGCCCTGTTATTATCATGGATGATGGCTCTGCGCGCTGGTTGGTGATGAACAACCGTGACCGCACCATCGCCACGAATGGTCACGCGATTGAGCGCGCCCGTGAGCTGATTGCAGGAAAAGCACGCCCCGCGCCACGCGCTGATGTACCTATGCGCCCTATTGCCGGTGACGAAAGACAGGCGCCGTCTGTGGTTGCAGATGCAAATGGCGTGTTGTCCGCTCAACAAATCGAGCAAATAGCTCGGAATGGTATTGATATTCGTGAATTTCGTCAACTTTTGGAAGCGAATGTGGGCCCTAATGAGCCTCTTTTTACTCCCGAAGGCCTTGAAGCGCTTAAACGTGAAGTTGCAAACGGCAAGCTGACTTCATTAGCTAAAACATTAGCCGAAGTAACAGGAAAACCTCAATTTGAGATTCCACTGGTTAAGGATGGCAGACTCGTTAAAGGCGAAGCAGCACTCAGTCCATTTTTGGCGGCCATTGAAGAAAAGCACGCAAAACCCAATCCCGCTGCGCCCGCCGCACCGGCTCCTGCTTTGAAACCCGATGACTCTACAAAAGTAAGAACAGAACTTGATGCCATACAAGCCGCTATAGAACCATTAAGACCTGATCAGAATGAGGCGCTTGCTGCCATGTTAGCAAAAGCCAAAACTGCAAAAAGTTGGAGTGAAGTTCACACTATTGAAGCATCCCTTAAAGCAGGCACTGATTTTGTCATTGAAGGTGGAAATAATCCTCGGTCTGTAAAGCTTGGCGCTGATGGTGTGGCGGCAGTGAAGGATGCTTACAAGAAAATTACGGAACATGTGTTTAGTGTAGGTGCTGACGGTAAAACAGCGCGTTATAAACCGGAGATGAAAAATGCTTTTTTTGAACTAATGGCAACAAAATTGACGAAATTGAAAACACCCGCATCATTTCAAGATCCTTCCGCCGCTGCCGCCGCTGGGGTGCTGATCAAGCTTGCATTTAGATCTGATGATGCGGCACCACCTACCTACAAGCTGGCCAACGCTGGCGATGTTGCAAAAGCGTTGTTGCCGTTAGCAATGAGGGATACTGCTGCCGTGGATACGCCCAACCATACGCAAGCGCCACAGCCTGTTCTTAATAAATCGATTGAAGTGTAGTTCATTCCTCTTTGTATTCCCGCGAAGTGGGCATACAGGCCGATCAGCCCGTCAAACAATGCACGCTCTGCGCTTATTATAAGCTGTCACCCCGCACTCGTTGCGCCCGTCATAAAGACGGGGTGACAGTCTTGGGAATTTTAAAGTGAAACGGCTAAACCGAAGTCGTTGATTATCAATCATTCAGCCTCTTCGCTCGTTCTAACAACGCTGCGCGGGTCGGCTGATATCCCTGCTCGCTCCACCAGTCTTCGAGTGTTTTTAAGGCCGCGCCGAGCCCCGCGCCTTGCGCGAAACCAAGCGATAATAAATCTGCACCGTTGATTGGGAACTCAGGCACTGCCTGTTGCTCAAGCGTCGCGTCAAACGCGGTGTATGTTTCGAGCGAAAGTGCCTGCATCGCGGCATCCCGCAGCCACAATGTGCGTGCCGATTCGCGGCCATGGTTGCGGATGAGTGCGATGGGGTCATCCGTTTTTAATAGAGGTGTTTGCAGATAGAGCGCGAGGGTTGCGCGGTGTTTGCGTGAAGCGATCCTGCGGTCAAGCAGCCCCCCACCCATCCTCCCCCCGCTAGCAGGGGGAGGAGAAGAAGGGTTGTCGCAAGCGGGGGATGAAGGAATCATAAGGGCCAGGCGTAGCAATGGATTGATTATATTTTTTTCTAATGCTAGCAGGTGATGCAGCGCAGGTGTGGGTGCAAGATTTTCGCCAAAGACATGGCGTGCCACATTGCATTGCGCCATCGCATCCAGTGCTGCAATCGGGTTGGGTGCGGAAAGTAAGCGCAGCATCTCGTGCAGGATTCGCTCGCCTGATAAATCATCGATCATCGCAGCTAAATCGTGGCAGGCCGCCATTGCGGCTGGGTCAATTTCGGTGCGGCCATGGGTGGCGTTGAAACGGAAAAAGCGCAACATCCGCAAGCCATCTTCGCGGATCCGATCCTGCGCGTTGCCGATGAAAATCACTCGCCCGTTTTGAGCATCTGCCACGCCATCATAAAAATCGGTGACGGTGCCATGGCTGTCGCAATAAAGCGCGTTCATGGTGAAATCGCGCCGCTTGGCATCCTCACGCCAATCATCGGTGAATTCGACGATGGCGTGGCGACCATCGCACGATGTATCGTTGCGCAAGGTGGTGATTTCAAACGGGCGACCGTTAATGATCGCGGTGATGGTGCCATGCTCGATGCCTGTTGGGATAGAACGGATGTTAGCGTTTGTAAGCAGCGCTTGCACCGCATCGGGCGTGCTGGGTGTCGCCAGATCGATATCGTGTATCGCGCGGTTTAAGATCGCATCGCGCACGCAGCCACCCACACAGCGCAACGGCGCATGGGCGGCATCGAACGCGGCAAAAAGTTGGCGCAAGGCCGGCTCACGCAACCAGTCTGTGTTGGGCAGCTGCATCAATTGAGGATTCCGTCAACCAGCTTGCCATCTTCAAAGCGCGCAGGCTGATAATGCGGATCGGTGTTGGATTCGGATTCAAGCGCAAGCAGTGCAAAGCACCCTACCATCACGCTAAGGCTCATGCACGCCACCCACAACCCACGGCCATCGGTCCAGGAAGGGGGCATGGCACCGGATTTCACCGCTTGCCGCCGCCGCCAGATCATCCATATCGCATACAGCGCCATGGGAACGAGTGCTGGCCAGAATTTGATGAGGAAGGTGATCATTTGGGCATATGCTCGCGCAATAAGGCGTTGATGCGTGTTTGCCAGCCCGCGCCGGATTGTTTGAAAGCGCTTAGCACATCGGGGTCAATGCGCAGTGTGGTTTTCATTTTGGGTTGGTCAACCGGTGGGCGGCCTAATCGTTTGATTGCTTGCTGCGCGTCACTAGGCAGATTGTGAGAACCGCGCGACCACTCCAACCCTTTCATTTGGGCATTTGATAAAGATTTATGTGGATCTGGTTTCATAAAATTTCCTTTCTCTTGCGTTGGCTTTACGAAAACTAATTGGCCTTAGCGTATCATCGCGTACTGTCCATACCAAAACATGAAGCCGTGAATGGACCAAGCCGTAGCTGATAAAACGCTGTTCCCCATAATCATAGCGGGTATCTTCAGCGGTGATGGCGCTCTCCCAGTCAAAAGACAAGACATGCTCAAAGCCGATGTTGTGCTTGGCACTATTTTTTTGATTTTTGTGTTCATCAAATGCCTCACCCATTGATTAATTGTACCGACAAAAAATCGAATCGTCAAGCATGGCTCTAGCCCAATCGTTTTAACACCTGCTCGCGGATTTGGGTTAGCTTGGTGGGGTGCAGGGATTTGAGCCCGAAAATATCCTTCACATAAAACACATCCACCACATTCTGGCCATAGGTCATGATGTGGGCGGTGGCGATTGCAAGCCCCGCCGCATTGAGTGCATGGGTGATATCATAGAGCAATCCGATGCGGTCGATGGCGTTGATTTCGATCACGGTATAGCGATCGCTTAAATGATTATCGATGAACAAACGCGTGCTATGTTCTGGCGGTGCGAGCGGGGCAGGGTAGGCGCGCTGATGGTTTTGAACTTCCTGCGCCAAATCAATTTTGTGAGCAAAGCAATCATATAATAATTGCGTGAGTTTTTGCAGGCGTGTTTCATCGTTAAAGGCTTGGTGTTGATGATTTTGAATATCGAATAACGCAATGGCAGTGCCATCGCGCAGCACAAATAATTTGGCAGCGCAAATGTTTGCACCCATCATGGCGAGTGCGCCAGAGATGATGGTGATCAGGCTGGGATGATACTGCAGACACAGGCTGATGCTGGTGATGGAGCGAAATGCGTCGATGTGATAGCGCATCAAAATGGCATCAGGCGCGCTCCATGATTCACGCAAGCTCGCTGCAATGTCGGCATGTTGCGCGTAACCGCACCCCATCCAGAATCCCGCATGCCCCAGTTCAAAATAGCGTGCTTTTTCATCCTCATTCCAACCGTGTAATAATGGCTGCATGGCAGCTTCAAATGTCAGCATTGCATCGGCTGGATGATCATCCCAGGGCGTGCCCATCAAGCGTTCAGCGCGGCTGTATAAATCGCGCAGTAAAGCGCCTTTCCAGCCGTTCCAGATGTGTGGGCCGACGGCACGAATATCGCACACGGTGAGAATCAGCAACAACCGCAAGCGTTCGGGTGATTGCACCCGCGCCACAAAATCCTCAATGGTTTTGGGGTCGGTTAAATCGCGCTTGAACGCGACATCCGAGCACAACACATGCTCGCGCACCAGCCAGGCTGTGGTCTGTGCCTGGGCGTCGCTGAGGCCAAAACGTTTGGCGAGTTCCAATGCGATGATGGCGCCTTTTTCGGGGTGGTTGCCGCCGGTGCCTTTGGCAATGTCGTGACACAGCACCGCCAGATATAAACAGATCCGCGATTCAACATGTTTGATGATGCGGGTGGCCAGTGGTAATTCTTCGGCCAGCTCGCCTTTCTCAATCGCGTGTATCATTCCAAGGGCGCGCAAAATATGCTCATCGACGGTGTAAACATGATAGAGATCATATTGCATTTGGCCCACCAGATGACCAAACTGCGGAATCCATTTGCCAAGCACACCCGCCTCATTCATTCGCCGCAGCGTGCCTTCAGGGTCTTTGGGCGACAATAATATCTGCATGAAAAGCTGATTATTATGTGCATTGCTTCGCATCGCAGGGTCGATGAGTTTCAGGCTGCGCGATACCACCCGCAAGGCATGGGGGTGAATATCAAGATCATGGATTTGCGCCGTATGAAACAGCGCCAATAATAAGGATGGTGTGTGTGCAACGTCATCAGGGTTGCGAAACTGGATGCGCTGGCCTTGAATGATAAAATCATCCAGCTGGCGGGTGCGTTCTAACAGGCCTGAAAGATTAAATCGTGGTTTGCGTTTATGTTCGTCTTCCAAAATCGCACACAGCAATCGCGTCAGATCGCCCACACTTTTAGCGACTTGAAAATAGCGCTTCATGAAGCGCTCCACGGGGCGGTGCTCATGCGTGGTTTGATAGCCAAGTTTCTCACCAATCAGCTTTTGCCAATCGAAGGTGAGTTGTTCTTCGGCACGACCCGCCAGCAGGTGCAAGCAGATGCGCACCGCGCTTAAAAATTCCTGCGCATTTTTAAAGTCGCGCACTTCTTTTTCATCGAGCAACCCAAGCTTGATCAGCCCAGCAAATGACGGCACCCCATAGACATATTTCACCAGCCAATACAGGCTATGCACATCGCGCAGGCCGCCTTTATTTTCTTTGATATTGGGCTGCAAAAAAAAACGCGAATTACCCTGCTTGGCGTGGCGCACGGCGCGCTCTTGCAGTTTGGCTTCCACAAAATCGATGGTTTGTTTGCCGCGCACTTTGCTTTCAAATTGCGTATCGAGCGCATTAAACCGTGCGCGGTCACCACACAGATAACGCCTATCTAATAAGGTTGCGGTGACGGTGTGGTCGGTTTGTGCCAGCGCAATGGCGTGCTTGACCGAATGCACCGCGTGCCCCACCTTCAATCCCAAATCCCATAGCACATACAGCACCGATTGAATGTGCTCGGTGGCGTCTGCTGCATCGGATGTGCGGGTAATAAACATCAGGTCAATGTCGGAATAAGGAAACAGTTCGTGCCTTCCATAACCACCTGCGGCCAGAATGCAAAAAGAGGGGGTCTGGGTGGTATAATCCAGCGCCTGATGAATGACGCGATCGAGCAATTGGCTGTGTGCTTTTAAATAAGCAAACGGCTTGTGCTGCATTTCAAATTGATCAGCGAGTAGTTGCCGCTGCTGATGATAATCAAGCTTCAATGCGGCCAGCCACTCGGTTCGTTCGGGCCTGGAATGGATATTGGGTTGCGTCACGCACAAAACTCCTTCATGAAACATATTGAATCTACCATAAGCGAGCCGCCCGTGTCTTTACTCAATCCTGAACGCAATCCTGTTGATCCTGCCTTAGCTGGGGCGATTGGGTTTATGGTCATCAGCACCGCGGCCTTTTCGTTGATGAATATTTTTATTCGTTATTCATCGGTGGAACTTCATACCACCCAGATCGTGTTTTTGCGAAACCTGTTTAGCCTGTTTATTTTGGCGCCATGGGTATTCATGAATGGGGTGCAGGTGCTCAAGACCGATCGCGCGGCCAGCCACTTTTGGCGCGGCACGGTGGGCGTGGTGGGGATGCATCTGTGGTTTTATTCGGTGACGCATTTGCCGCTGAATGAGGCCACGGCACTGAGTTTTACCGCGCCGATTTTCACCGCCATTTTTGCGATTGTATTTTTGCGCGAGAAAGCCGGATGGCACCGCTGGAGTGCGATTTTGATAGGATTCGCAGGTGCCATGGTCATCATTCGCCCCTCGCCTGATAATATGAACTGGGATATGCTGGTGGTGCCTGCTGCCACATCCATCTGGGCGGTGGCGGGCATGTTGGTTAAATCGCTCACCAAAACCGAGCCGCCCAACCGCATTGTATTTTATATGGCGCTGGTGATGGCGTTGTGGTCGCTGCCTGGCGCTGTCTATCACTGGCAAACGCCTGACCTTTACATTACCACGATGATTTTCGGTGTGGCGCTGGCTTCCACTGCCGCGCATATGGCATTGGTACGCGCCTATGCACGCGCCGATGTGGTGGTACTGATGCCGTTTGATTTTTGCCGGCTGATTTTCACCGCGATCTTTGCTTATGTTGCCTTTGGCGAAACATCAGACGAGTGGACATGGGCGGGCGGGTTGATTATTGTGGTCAGCGCCGCCTATATTGCGCACCGCGAAACACGCCGTAAAGCACGCAAACCCGATGAGAGATTGGTATCATCCACCCATGAATGACACGCCACACACCACCCATGCCGTGGGACAATGCATCGCGCAGCGCGATTTGTTGCGCCAATTATGGACGCGCGATCTGGCGGCGCGCTATCGTGGGTCGCTGCTTGGGGTGATGTGGGCGCTGATGACCCCGCTCTTGATCTTGCTCATTTACACCTTTGTGTTTGGGGTGGTGTTTCAGGCGCGGTGGGGCAATGCCAGCCATGCCGATTCTCCGGCCTTTTTTGCCATCACTCTATATAGTGGCCTCATTATCCATCAGCTTGCGGCGGAAATTTTGTCCCGTTCCACCTCCATCCTCACCCATCACAGCAATTACGTTAAAAAAGTGGTGTTTCCACTGCCGTTGCTCAGCGTGATGGTGGTGCTGACCGCGCTCACCATGGCCACCATCCAGATTGTGCTGCTGCTGGCGGCAGTCGGCGTGGTGCAACAGACTCTGTCGTGGACATGGGTGTTCATCCCCATCGTCATTGCGCCCTATGCGCTGCTGCTGCTGGGCGTCAGCTGGTTGCTGGCATCGATTGGGGTGTTCCTGCGCGATCTGGATCAGCTGATGGGCCTCATCGTCATGCTGCTATTGTTCCTCAGCCCTGTTTTTTATCCCATCAGCGCGTTGCCAGAGGCTTATCGCGGGTGGATTTATCTGAACCCCTTAACCCCCATCATCGAGAATATGCGCGCTGTCACATTAAACCATACGCAGCCCGATTGGGCAGCGCTTGGCCTTTACACATTGGCCGCCTTGGTGGTGTGTCAGCTGGGTTGGTGGTGGTTTAAGCGCACCCGCAAGGGCTTTAACGATGTGCTGTAGGCGGCTGCGTCTTTGCGAGAAGCGCGTTCGATGAGCGGTTGCGCTACGCGCAGAGCGAATCGCAAGGGCGCGACGAAGCAATCCACGCGATTCAACAGGTTAAGCGCATGGATTGCCACGTATTTTTTTCAAAAATACTCGCAATGACGACCTTATCCCAAGCCTATTGTTGCCATGAAATGTGGCAAAGCAGCAACAGATACCCGCTTTCCCGAATAACCGATAAAATAGTCTGGTAAATTCGTTGACAATCAATATGCGTCATGGCTTAACCTTACCCCATTATGCGGTGCAATAACTTTGTACCAGTTGGTTGTGTGGAAAAGAGTCGCTTTTTACTTGTAACGATTTTCCATGCATTTATTACTACTATCGATCGGTACTTTTTAGTGCTTCGCACAATATAAATTTAAACTAGAAGAGGTTTTACAATGACTGCTTTTGATTTCTCACTCGTAAGAAACACATCGTTCGCATTTAACGCAACCGCAGATTCGCTGAATCTGGGTGCGATTGATGCATCGACTCTGGGCGTTGCTGCTAGCGGTGGCAACCTGATTTTAACCGTTGGCACTGACTCTGTGACCTTGACCGGCGCTTCAATCGATCAAGTGACCACCAGCAATTTTACTTTTGGTAATGCAGCTAACCGTTCTGCTTGGGCTGTCGGCGACAACGCGACAGGCGCCACCTTCGATGCGAATGGCAACACCATCGATATCAACACCCCCGCTGCTCCCTTCACCACTGGTTTTGCAGTCGCTCAAGCGAACGCAAACCATCTGGTATATGGTTTGGGTGGCGGTGATGCCATCACCACCGGTAACGGCGATAGCCGCATTTTCGGTGGCACGGGTTCGTCTGATTCAGTCGATGGTAACGATACCATCACCGTGGGTACTGGCGGAAACACCGTTTTTGCAAATGCTGGTAACGATACCGTTACATTGGGTGCAACCATTGCTGGCAGAACTAACACCGTGGCTTTGGGTCTGGGTAACGATACCCTCACCACTGGCGCGCTCGTTGGTAATGCGGTTATTTCTGGTAACACCGGCGATGATTCAATTACCATCAACGCAGCTTCTACCGGCGACACGACCATCTTTGGTGGTAATGGTCAGTCAGATAGTACCGATGGTGCAGATACTATTGCTCTGGGCACTGGTAACTCAACTACTTTTGGTAATGCTGGTAACGATATCATCAGCTTCGCAGCATTGGCAGCTAACAGGTTGGCGACTGTTAATGCGGGTCTGGGTAACGATTCAATCACTGCTAACGCAGCGGGTGCTATCAGCTCTACCGCCGTTCTGTTCGGCAACACCGGTAACGATACCATCAACAACGCAGCATTCGCTGGAAACGCGACCATCTATGGTGGTAACGGAACTGGCGATAGCACCGATGGCGCTGATGTAATCACTGTTGGTACCGGTAGCTCAATCGTGTACGCAAATGCGGGTGCGGATTCAATCACTGCTACCGCAGCGTTGACTGGTACGAACACCGTGATCATTTACACCGGTTCAGGCAACGATACCGTTGTTTCAACCTCTGCTGGTACCGATGATGCTGACCTTGCGTTCTTCAGCAATGAAGGTAATGATACCTTCATTCTCAACAATAACGGCACCAACGAGTATGATTTCACCATCGGTGATTTCGCAACCGGCGATGTGGTTCAATACACCGTGGATTGCGCAGCTGCTAACGCTGCAACCCAGCTCACCGTTTCGGGTGGCGGCAGCTCGCTGACCCTCGACGATGCAAGCGGTGGTAGCGTTGTATTCCAAGGATATGGTGGAGATCTGAACGCAACCAACTTCCAACTCAATGGCGGCACGTTGCTTCTGACCAACTTCTCTGGCACCGTAGCGACCCTCACCGGTGGCACGGGTAACGATCAGTTGGTTTCTGGTTCATCGGCAGACATCATCGTTTCTGGTGGCGGCGCTGACAGACTGACCGGTAACGCTGGTATCGATACGTTCCAGTTGACTGCCTCTGCTGTTTCAAACGGCTTTAACACCAACGACACCATTGCAGGTGGCGACGGTGTTGACATCATTGAAATCACAGGCACAACCGCTGCAACCATCGTGAATGGCGATTATACCAACGTGACCTCAGTTGAAACCCTCAGACTCAACAACGTAACGGGTCAATCGGTAACGATTGCTGCGGCTGCTTTGGCTGCTGGTCTGACCACGATTGATGCTGCGGCATTGACCGGAACCAACACCTCAACCGTTGATGCTTCTGGCTTTGCTGGCGCACTCACCTACACCGGTGGTGCGGGCGTTGATTCAGTTAACCACACCGGTCAAGCATTCAACGACATCCTGACTCTGGGTGCTGGTGCTGACTTGGCAACACTCGGTGGCGGTAATGATAGCGTAGATGGCGGCGCAGGCGTGGATTTCTTCACCTTCGCAACCGCTGATCTGACGGCTTCTGATACCGTAGTCGGTGGTGCAGATGCTGATAAAATCATCATCTCTAACGCGGCTGCATTGGTTGATACTGCCTTTACCGCAGTGACCACGCTGGAAGAAGTTGAATCAGCAGCCGTTGCCGGTGGCACAATCACGGTTGGTACACGCGCTCAGGCTGCTGGTATCACCACCGTTGATTTTGCACTTAACACAGGTGCTTCAACGATCGATGGTTCAGCTTACACCGTTGCCTTGACGGTTGTGGGTGGTACGGCTTCTGATGTCATCACCGGTGGTAGCGGTGCAGACAATCTAACTGCTGGTACCGGCAACGCGATCAGCGATACGCTGACCGGTGGTCTGGGCGTTGATACCTTCAGCGTTCTGGAGTCTCAGGCCGATGCTGCGATTGCTAACGCCGATGTGATCACCGACTTCGTATTCGGTGCAGCGGGCGATATCTTCGATATCAGCAACCTGAACACCGCTCAGGCTAACTTCAACGGTTCGACCATTGCAGTAGCAAGCGGCTTAACCACCGATCTGGCTGCTACCGTGGGCTTGTTTGTTGCAACCAACCAGTTTGCTGGCTTTACGCAAGCAAACGTGATCACTGGCCTTGCTGGCTGGGTGAATGCTGGTTTTGCAAACAACGAGATCGCTTACGTTCTGTACTCAAACGGCACCAACGCAGCCTTGGCTCGCGTGGTGAACGATGGCGGTGCAGATGGTATCACCGGTGCAACCGTGACCCAAGTGAGCACGTTCAACGGTATTACCCACACCGCACTGGCAGCCATTACTGCTGCTCAGTTTGATGTGAACTTCCAAGACTTTGCATAAGCATTGGAATAACTAAACAACAAAGGGCTGGTCGAAAGACCAGCCCTTTTTGTTTGTGGGGCGCAAATGTTTCGTCATCGCCTGAGTCGCGCTATGCGATTCTAAGGCGATCCACCCTTAATAAAGGTAACTGGATTCCCCTATAATTTTGCTTCTTTTTTCATTCGCTCTGCGCTAAGCGCAACCGCTCGTGCAAGAAAGCAAAATTCGGGGAATGACGATGGATATGAGTATATTTCCCAATTCACCTTGACACATCCCGCGCAATCGCCCACATGAAGGGGAACCTTTAAGGATTGATATGTCTGCTAAAAAACCACATCAAAGAACGCCCGAGCCAACCGAGCTTGAAAGCCTGTTCCACAAAATGCGCCGCGCGCTGGTCTATGCGTTGTTCTTTAGCTTCACCATGAATGTGTTGATGCTGTTGCTGCCGATTTATTCGCTGCAAGTGCTCGACCGCGTGATCTCCAGCCACAGCATGGACACGCTGATGTTGCTCACCCTTATCACCGTGATTGGCTTTGCTTTTTATGCCGCGCTCAGCCTGGTGCGTTCCTATGTGTTCAGCGGCATGACCGATTGGCTCGATCATAAACTCGCGCCCAAGCTGCTGGCCTTTGCGGTCATGAAATCATCGTTCGGCGGTGGTGTGGCCACGGCTGGCCAGTATCAACGCGATCTGGCGAACATCAAAATGTTTATCTCTAACGGAATGGCGGTGCTGCTCGATGCGCCATGGTCGCTGATTTTCATCATCGTCATTTACATGATCAGCCCAGTGCTCGGTTTTATTTCGGTGCTGGGGATTGTGATGCTGGTGCTGCTTGCCGTCATCAATGAACTGGCCACCAAAAAACCAATAGAGCGCGCGCAGGAAAGCGCCATCCAAAGCTCGCAACTGGCTGATATCGCTAGCCGCAATGCCGAAGCCATTGAGGCGATGGGGATGCTGGAGCCGATTGTTCACAACTGGACGGAATTTAATAAGCCCGGCAACGAATTGCAGCATATTGCTGCGTCACGCAATAATATCATCCAATCAATTTCGCGTTTTTTGCGTATTGTGCTGCAAATTGCAGTAACGGGCATCGGGGCGTATCTGGCGTTGCATGGCGAATTAACGCCAGGGGGTATGATCGCAAGCTCCATTCTGGTAGGCCGGGCACTGGCTCCGTTTGAAGGGGCCATCTCGATCTGGAAATCGCTGATTGCCGCGCGCGAATCCTATCACCGTTTGGATGGCGTGCTGCAAAGCGTGCCCAATCTGCGCGGCACGATGGCCTTGCCTCGTCCTAAAGGCCGCTTAACGGCGGAGAGTGTGTATTTCAGCCCGCCCAACACCCCGCCGATTTTAAAGAACATCAATTTTGTGCTGGAACCAGGCGAGGGTTTGGGCATCATTGGCCCCAGCGCTGCGGGTAAATCAACGCTGGCGAAGCTGATCATTGGGCTGGTGCCACCCACCCATGGCTCGATTCGTTTGGACGCCGCAGAGACCTTTAAATGGAACCGTACCGATTTTGGTAAACATGTGGGCTATATGCCCCAGCAGGTCGATTTATTCAATGGCACCATCGCGGATAACATTGCACGTATGGCGCTTGATGCCACGTCGCAAGAAGTGATTGCAGCGGCGCAATTTGCAGGCTGCCACGAAATGATTCTGCGTTTGCCGCATGGTTATGAAACGCAATTTAGTCAGGGTAATTTGAGCCTATCGCCTGGCCAACGCCAACGCATTGGCTTGGCGCGCGCGCTGTTTCGCCAGCCGCAATTTGTGGTGATGGATGAACCCAATGGTAACCTTGATGGTGATGGTGAGCGTGCGTTGCTGACGGCACTGGCGCGGATGAAACAGGCAGGCATGTCGTTTATTGTGGTGGCGCATCGGCCATCGATTGTGGGCAGCGTCGATAAAATTATGATGCTGCGTGGTGGCGCAGTGGAAGCCTTTGGCCCGCGTGATGAAGTGCTCAAACAATATGCACCGCAACCGGCTAAAGCGGCACCCAATGCACCTGCCGCACCAACACCAAATACAGGAGACGCGTCATGAGTTCCATTGACCCGCAGGTGCCAGTGCCTAATCCTGATGACGAACAAGCCATCACCACTTTGCCCGTTCCCGTTACGCGTACCGATCGCGCCGTGGAAAATTTTCAGCAATGGGTGGAGCGCGCTTGCGTGAAGTTTGATCGCTTGGGCGATTACATTGCGCCGCGCAACGAAGACGAAGAACAAGCACCAGAAAACATCGCGCGTGGCTCGATTCTGGCGGGCATGCTGATGCTGTTGTTTTTGTTTGGTGTGTTTGGTTTGTGGGGAGCGATCGCGCCGATTGATAGCGCGGCGGTGGCGGCGGGTCGTGTGGTGGTGGATTCGAATAAAAAAACCATCGACCATTTGGAAGGCGGCATCGTCAAGGAGATTCTGGTCAAAGAAGGATCGGATGTGAAGGAAGGCCAGCCGTTGGTGGTGCTCGATGATACGGCGGCACGCGCCCGCTTGGATCTCTTTCAGGGGCAATATGTCTCGGCGCGCGGCAGTGAAGCGCGGCTGCTGGCCGAACGTGATAATGCCGATGAGATCATCTTTCCCAAAGAACTTTTGGAAAAAGAAAAAGAAGATCCGATGGTGGCATCGAATCTGGATGCGCAGCGGCGTTTATTTGTGTCGCGCCGTGAATCGGTTGAAGGCAAGATCGATGTGTTAAAGCAAAAAATTAAACAAAATGAAGAGCAGATTATCGGTATCAAAGAACAGATTAAATCGTCGGATCGTCAGATTTCATTGCTCAATCAGGAAATTGGTGATGTGAGCTATTTGCTCAAATCTGGCGATGCCTCCAAAACGCGGCTGCTTGCTTTGCAGCGCAATCAAGCGGGCATCAGCGGCGAGCGCGGCGAGCGTTTATCGATGATTTCGCAAGCCAATCAAGCGATCAACGAAGCCAAAATTGAGATGTATAA
>JAKFUW010000097.1 GCA_021732545.1 Alphaproteobacteria bacterium
GTTAACGGAGTTTTAAGCTTCGTTTGCTACTTTAAATCTAAGAACAAAATTCACACAGGCTGGCACATTCATCATGACCACTCCCTTTGCTCCTTACGCTTATTCTGGCGCTACGCTCGACATTCAACCCATCCTCGATAGCCTTGATCATGCAACCGGTCTGCAGTGGAATATTCCTCCTGCACAGGCCTCGCATTTGCGCAATGGCTATCATGTGGAAGTACCACTGCTGGTGGCACCGATTGTGGTGCGTCGCCTTCAGGAAGCGGCGATTGCTGCCAGTGGCCGCCAGCGCGCGATTGTGTTTGAGGTGTGCAGCCGTGGCCGCGCCATCATCAACATCCCCAGAGAAATCGCTGAACTCAAAGGGTTTTGTCTGGCGCTAGGCCAGATGAAATCACCAGAACGCTCGCATTTGCATTAGAAACGCTTTCGCAAGCGAGCACTGGAGCCCAAGCGAAGCGATCTCATCGACGAGACTGCTTCGTCCTGCTTTGCTTGCGCTCGCAGTCCTCGCAGAAGCGGTGACTCTTTACTGAAAACTGATAACTGACAGCTGACAACTTTTTACTTATCCAACCAACGCCATGCGCTCGTGCATCGCAGGTTTCACCACCATCGTGTGCACATCGGCGGGGATGAGTTGATAATTAGCCGCGTCCGCCATCAGTGCGCGCATCAGCACATTATTGATGCCGTGACCAGGGCGAAAAGTGGTGATCGCGCCACGGATAAAGTGGCCGCACAGATAATAATCACCCATGCAATCGAGCGCTTTATGGCGCACAAATTCATCCGCATAACGCAGACCTTCTTCATTCAAGATACCCGTTTCGCTAAGCACCACCGCGTTGGCGAGCGATCCGCCTTGCGCTAGGCCTGCAGCGCGCATGGCCTCCACGTCACTGGCAAAGCCAAAGGTGCGCGCGCGGCACAAAGCCTGCTTAAAGCTGGTATGCGAAAAATCATATTCGGCGCGCTGCGTGCCGATATGGTCGTGATCAAAATGGATGGTGATATCGAGCGTGGTGGATTCGGATGGGGCAAGCACCGCCGTCGATCCGCCCTCTTCCACCGCGATGGTGCGCAGCACTTCCAGAATCTGGCGCGGCGCATCGAGCACGTCAATCCCCGCACATTCAATCAAAAACACAAACGGCTCTGAGCTGCCATCCATGATCGGAATTTCCGGGCCTTGTAATTCGATCAGGCAATTATCCACCGCACATCCCCACAAAGCCGCCATCACATGTTCCACCGTCATGACTTTCACACCATAATCATTGGTGATGGTGGTGCCAAGGCGGGTATCACACACCGCGTCATAGGTGGCAGGCACAAAGGCTTTGTCGCCTTGCATGTCGCTGCGTTTGAACACAATCCCGTGATTTGCCGCCGCAGGATGCAGTGTCATCGACACTTGCGCGCCGCTATGTAACGCAACGCCCGTGCAGGTGACAGAGTGAATCAGGCTGGTCTGGAACGGGGACGATTCAAAGGTCATGGAACACTCTTTTTGATTGCTAGATGTGGTAACCAGATTAGGTTGTCATATTCGCTAGAACGAAGCGAGAATGGTGGTTTCTCAGAACCCGTAGCGCAACGTACTTTAGGGTACGTGAGCAACGGAAGTTTGAAAAACCGCTGTTCGCAGCAAGTTATAGTAGAATAGGACAGCCTAATCTAAGCGCATCCTATGGCAGACGATGCTGCACTGCAAATCACAGATTGTTGCGAAATGTTACAGGGGGGTGATGATCGTGATTCGTGATTCGATAATCGAGAACGCAACAATACTCGCACTCAAGAGGGAAGAATTCATGCTAGGCCAAAGCGAAAATGTCAATCTTTCGAGCACAGCAGCGCAGCGTACATTTTAGTACGTGAGCAGCGGAGCGCAGAAAATTGGCATTTGCAGCACGGCCTAGTAGTGAATACGCGTCAATTCGCTTGGCGTCTTAAAAAAGCCGGAATATCCAGATATTCCTCGTCTTCGGCGGCTTGTTTTTCGGCAACTTCTTTCACCGCCGCGCGGCTGGCACCCGATACGCTTGGCGCAGAAGTTTCTGCACGAGGTTCGCGGGTGAAGGCCTTGCCAAAACCACCGATTTTCTGGAAGAAATTGAACGCTGAGCTTTCAGGTGCCGCCGCATCATCATGCTCATCTTCCATGTCTTCTTCCATCTCGGGCTTTTGGCTGATCATCTGCGTGCGTTGCACGGGCTGTTCAGGGCGCGGTGCCATAAAAGCAGGAGTACCTGCCACGGGCGGCGCATCCACCTGCTCTTTCACTTCGCCCAGACGAAAGGGTTTGCGGCGATTATCCGATGTATCAATCGCTGCTTCATCGCGCAAAAAATCACCTTGACCATCCACAAACAATGCGGCTTGCGCTGCTTCGCGCTCGGCTTGTTTCTCGGCCATTTCCAGTTCTTTTTTGCGCTCATTGGCAATGCGGGCGAGTTCCGTGGCAGACAGGCTACCCGATTCGCGCACAATTTCCGCAGGGCTACGCTCGCGTTTGAATTCAGGGCGTGCGGGCGTGTTGATGTAAGACGAACCCATGGGCTTAATCACTGGCTTGGAGATTTTTTCAGGCTGCTTTGGCACAGGCTGGAACACCGATTTATTGATGCTACCATCAGGGAATGCCATCGTTTTTTGATCGATAATGCCCGTTGCCACCACTGAAACTCGCATTTTGCCTTCCATTAAATCGCTAAAGGTCGAGCCGAAAATAATGTTCGCATCAGGGTCCACTTCGTCGCGGATGCGGTTGGCGGCTTCATCGACTTCAAACAAGGTCATATCAGCACCACCGGTGATGTTGATTAGCACCGCGCGCGCACCGCGCAGCGACACATCATCAAGCAGCGGATTAGAAATCGCCGATTCCGCAGCATGAATCGCGCGCTTTTCGCCAACCGCTTCGCCGGTGCCCATCATCGCTTTGCCCATCTCGCTCATCACCGCGCGGATATCCGCAAAATCCAGATTCACGAGTCCAGGCTTGACCATTAAATCGGTCACACCGCGCACGCCTGAATGCAGCACTTCATCGGCCATGCGAAACGCATCGGCGAAGGTGGTTTTTTCGTTCGCCACACGAAACAAATTCTGGTTGGGGATCACGATGAGCGTGTCCACATAGCGTTGTAATTCTTCAAGCCCAAGTTCTGCCATCCGCATGCGGTGCGAGCCTTCAAACTGGAACGGCTTCGTCACCACGCCCACGGTTAAAATGCCTTGCTCACGCGCCATTTGCGCGATGACGGGGGCGGCACCTGTACCCGTGCCGCCACCCATTCCAGCGGTGATAAAGACCATGTTGCTGCCCGAAATATGGTCAGCAATTTCATCGAGCGCTTCCTCGGCTGCGGCTTGTCCGATCTGGGGGTTAGCGCCCGCTCCCAAGCCACGCGTCACATTCACACCCAGTTGGATGGTGCGATCGGTGAGCGCGCTTTCCAAAGCTTGCGCATCGGTGTTGGCCATCACAAAATCAACCCCTTCAAGGTTGGCAGCGATCATGTTGTTAACGGCATTTCCGCCGGCTCCGCCCACACCAATAACCGTAATCTTGGGTTTGAGGGTGTCGGAATGTGTGGGCAGATGCAGATTGATCGTCATGGTTCCTCCGGTGGCAAGGTAGAAGCGGCTTGGCGTGGCGTGCTTTCGCGCGCCACTGAAAGTCAGTATCCCAGAAATCTGGTTTACTATCTATCTTGGTACTACCATATCTGGTGCGCTTCAACCCGATTTTGGAAGTTGTGCACAAGGACGGGGGATGGAGTAAATGATAGTCATTTACCTTTAAAATTCCCCATGGCTGCAAATGGCAGCTTTTCAACCTTGCGTTGCCCACCTGCTTATGAAAATTAAACAGTCACTCAATTCCCAGATCCTGGATTCGGGCTGAAATCGGTCTCAAACTTGCCGACTTTGTCTTTATACTCTTGCGCCTCGGGCAGCGGGTCTTTCTTTTTCACGATGTTGGGCCATTTCATTGCATATTCGCGGTTGATTTCCACCCAATTAAGCAACCCTTCGGATTCGGGCTTGATGGCCTCTACCGGGCACTCTGGCTCGCACACGCCACAATCGATGCATTCGTCAGGGTGGATCATCAGCATGTTTTCGCCCTCATAGAAACAATCCACGGGGCACACTTCCACGCAATCGGTGTATTTGCATTTAATGCAGCTATCGGTCACGACAAAAGTCATAAAAAAGTTACCAGTTGCGGGTTGCCAGTTGCGAGCACCCATAAAAATCTGGCAACTCGAAACTCGCAACACGTAACTTAACTTCGCATTGATTGCAACTGAATCCGCCGACATTTTTGAGCGTCCATCGCGCCCAACACCCGCCACAACACGCACGCCACGCTGATACATAATAGCGCCGCAAACATTGTCATCAGCGGCCACATCATGCTGGCATCAATCGCCGGGCCACTCATTTTCAGCACGCTGGCAGGCTGATGCAGCGTGTTCCACCACTCCACGGAAAATTTGATAATCGGCAGATTGATCGCGCCCAGCAACGAGATGACTGCCGCAATGTTGCGATTACTATCATCGGGCACATCCACGGCAGTAATGGCGATGTAGCCTAAATACAGGAAAAATAAAATCAGTACCGAAGTCAGCCGCGCATCCCACACCCACCACGCGCCCCACATTGGCTTGCCCCATAGCGATCCAGTGATCAGCACAATCAGCGTGAAAGCGGCTCCAATGGGTGCGGCATTTCGCGCGATTAAATCTGCCAGCGGATGTTTCCATACCAACCAAAACACCGAGCACAGCGCCATCAGCGCATAGAGCATCATGCTCAGCCACGCAGCGGGCACATGCACATACATAATCCGCACCGTTTCGCCTTGCTGATAATCAGGCGGTGAGGCAAACAGCGCCAGATAGATTCCAGCGAGCAATAAAAAGGTTCCGACCAGCGCCGCAATCGGTGCGGCCACACGCGCCCATTTTGCAAAGCGCGCAGGGCTTGCAAGGCGATGAAATGAAAATGTGCGATTTGGTTGAGTCATAGTTCATCGTCTGATACTAGATTGTGAATTGAATGTCACCTACATCGTCATTGCGAGGAGTCTTTACGCGACGAAGCAATCCATTTTTAATCACGCCGCACCGATGGATTGCCGCGCTCGTAGCCTCGCTCGCAAAGACGGTTCCTTGAAAGTCCTTCACATGAGCCTACATCCTATCCAATCACTCCTGAGCATTATGGCGCGCCTGCGCGACCCTGCAGTAGGTTGCCCGTGGGACACCCTGCAGAATTTCAAAACCATCGCACCTTACACCATCGAGGAAGCCTATGAAGTGGCTGATGCGATTGAAAAGAATGATATGGATAGCTTGAAAAACGAGCTGGGCGATCTGTTGCTGCAAGTGGTGTTTCACGCACAGATGGCATCGGAAGCAGGCGCCTTTGATTTTGACGATGTGGTGCGCGGCATTTGCAACAAAATGATTACGCGCCATCCGCATGTGTTTGGCGATGCCAATATCGATTCGGCGCACGCACAAACCCTGCATTGGGAGCAGATCAAAGCAGCAGAACGTGCGGATAAAAAAATGGGAATTTTAGACGACGTGCCGATGGCATTACCCGCCTTGATGCGTGCTGAAAAACTGCAAAAACGCGCGGCGCGTGTGGGGTTTGATTGGCCCGATGTGGCCTTTGTGTATGATAAAATTCAAGAAGAATTGGCGGAGGTGAAAGAGGCCGGATCGCAGGCTCACCGCGAAGAGGAAATCGGCGATGTGTTGTTTGTGATGGCGAATCTGGCGCGGCATTATAAGGTTGATCCTGAAGATGCCTTGCGCGGTGCGAATCGTAAGTTTGAAAGGCGTTTTGGTTATATTGAGGACTCGCTCAAAGCCGCTGGCACGGCGTGGGAAAACACCACACTCGATGAAATGGAAGCGCTATGGAACGCGGCGAAAGAATTGGAGAAAGATAAATAAACCTGTCACCCCGCCCTATGACGGGGTGACAGCTTCATAAAATGGAGAAGATTAATGCAGCTTAACCAAAAAATCATCGTCATCACCGGCGCATCATCGGGCATTGGCAAGGCCACCGCCATGGCGTGCGCAGCTGCCGGTGCATCGCTCATTATCACTGGCCGCCGCAAAGATGCACTCGATGCGCTTGCAAAGGAACTTGCAACGCCATGCTTGCCCTTATGTTTTGATGTGCGCGATAAAGACGCGGTATTTTCTGCCTTCGCATCGCTGCCACCAGAATTTTCCAACGTCAGCGTGCTGATCAATAATGCGGGGTTGGCGCTGGGGCTGGAGCCTGTGCCGCATATCAACCTCGATGATTGGGAACAGATGGTTGATACCAACATCAAAGGCCTGCTTTATTGTACGCAAAGCCTCGTGCCCACCTTGCAAAAACAGCCCGCTGCGCACATTGTCAACATTGGCTCCACCGCTGGCAACTATGCCTATAAAGGCGGCAACACCTATTGCGCGAGCAAAGCCTTTGTGCATCATTTTTCCGATTGTCTGCGCACCGATTTTCTGGGGCAAAACATCCGCGTCACCAACATTGAACCCGCCATGACCGAGGACACCGCCTTTGCCGATGTGCGGTTTAAAGGCGATGATGCCAAAGCGCGCGGGGTCTATGCGGGCGTGCAACCACTTCGAGCGTCGGATATTGCGCAAAGCATTGTGTGGGCACTGACTCGCCCTGCGCATGTGAATATCAACCGGATAGAATTAATTCCTACCGCACAGGCGCAAGCTGGCCTTGCGGTACATCGACAGTAGCAGGCGCCAGCGGCAGCGGCGCACCCTTGGCAGCAGGAGCAAGCGCGCCACCTGCAGGGGATACCACAAAGTTTTTTTGCCCGGGCGTGGTGTCATATTCGTTCTTGGATTTATTGGCGACCAAATCCAGATTTTTCCACGCGCGTTCATAATAGTGATTGCTGCCCGATAACGCCATGTTCAGATAGCTTTTGGCCAGCTCGTCATTGTTGGCCAAATGCGCATAAAGTCCCAGATTATTTTCCAGCGCAGCACCATCATAATAGGTTTCCACAATGTCGCGCGCTTTATCCATCTGGCCAAAAATACCGTGCACCAATGCAAGGTTCAGATCGATCTGCTTGCGTTGCCCACCTGTGGCGTAGCGTGATCCTTTGTCAAGCGATTCGACAGCACTTGGATAGTGTTTCAACATCGCTTGCACCAGCCCGATATTGTTGAGAACCGATGGGTTTTTCGGGCTTTGAATCAGCGCCTCATCCAGATATTGCATGCCGTCGGAAGGCAAATTTTTGCTCGCAAACATAATCCCCAATGCGTTCAGCGAGCGCCAGCGATTTGGCTCGCGCTCCAATATCCGCTCAAACAATTTGCTGGCTTCTTCCACATCGCCCAACGCCATCACCGCCAGCGCCTTGCCTTCAAACGCATCGACATGGCCAGGTTTAAGCTCGATAATCTGGTCATACATATCAATCGCAATTTTATGTTCGCCCAAGCGCCGCAACGATTCGGCCAGACCTAATTTATAACGAAATTCCTTGTTATCCTGATCGACCAACTGCTGATACAGCGCTGCCGATTTGCTATATTCGGCATTTTTTAAGGCTGCCAGCGCCCCACGCTCTAAGGATGCTTCCACCGATACCACATCGGGAGAATCCAGCGCGGCAAGCTCTTGCCTGGCCGATTTGGTGCCTTTGCCTGCGGGCTTCACCGCGCAGCCCATCGCCAGCAGCACCACCAAACAGGAAATGATTATCGGATGTTTCATGCGTTGGTTGTAGTGAAGATTTGATGCGGGCGCAACTGCTGTCTTATCGCCTTTTGATACCGTCGTCCCCACCCTCTACCCTTGTCATCCCCGCGAAGACGGAGATCCGATGCGCCGATGAGGCCGTCAAAAAAAACTTTAAAAGTAGACGTGCTGGATTCCCGCCTGCGCGGTAATGACAATCAGAAACACTCACTTTTGGCTTTTTACTTGCGCTTGCACAAAAATCTTGGCATTAATTTGGCTTTAATGGCCACACACTTCACATTCCCTTCGCACCTACTAAGCACCGATGGTTTGTCTCGCGGCGATACGCTGGAGCTACTGGCGCTTGCATCGGATTATTACACGCGCAATCAGGCCACCGATAAAAAGCACAGCATCCTCAAAGGACGCACCTTAATCAATTTGTTCTTTGAAAATTCTACCCGCACCCGCACCTCGTTTGAGCTGGCGGGAAAACGTCTGGGCATGGATGTGATCAACATTGCCGCCGCAAACTCTTCCGCCAAAAAAGGTGAATCGCTGATTGATACCGCCAAAACGCTTTCCGCCATGCAGCTGGATGCGCTGGTGATCCGCCATGCCAGCAGTGGTGCGGCACGCCTGATTGCGGGTTACGTGGCGTGCCCAGTGATTAATGCAGGCGATGGCAGCCATCAGCACCCCACTCAAGCGCTGCTCGATGCCTTCACGATTTTGCACCACAAGGGCAACATTGAAGGATTAACGGTGGCCATTTGTGGTGATATTGCGCATAGCCGCGTGGCGCGCTCTAATCTGTATTTATTACAAACACTGGGCGCGAAAGTGCGGCTGATTGCACCACCTCAACTATTGCCCAACACACCTGAGCAATTTGGTGCCGAAATCCATTACTCGATGAAAACGGGACTCAAAGATGCCGATGTGGTGATGATGCTACGCGTGCAGACCGAACGAGTGCAAGGCCCGATTATGGCATCGGTGCGCGAATATTTTCATTTATATGGGCTCGATAAAACCAAACTCGCTTTCGCTAGGCCCGATGCGTTGGTGCTGCACCCTGGCCCCATGAATCGCGGGGTGGAAATTGCCAGCGATGTGGCCGATGATGTGGAGCGCAGCGGCGTGCTCGACCAAGTGGAAGCAGGCGTGGCCGTGCGGCAAGCGATATTAGAAAGCATCGTTAGATCGTGAAGTCGTTAAATCGTTACCCAAAAAAACGCCCTAACGACATAACACTCTAACGACATAACGAACATGAGGAACACATGACCACTTTCACCAAACCAAGCTTCGCCAAACCCACAGGCGCACGCACTGCCTATATCAATGCGCGACTCATCGACCCTGAATCGGGGCTAGATGCGATTGGAGGATTGCTAACCGATGGTGGCATCATTGCGCAATTAGGCGCAGGATTATTCGCAAACGGCGCACCCGAAGGTGTGGAGGTGGTCGATTGCAAAGGCCATGTGTTGTGTCCCGGATTGCTCGATATTCAGGTGCATTTTCGTGAGCCTGGCCGCGAACACAAAGAAACCATCGAAACCGGAAGCAAATCAGCCGCAGCCGGTGGCGTCACCACCGTGGCGTGCATGCCCAACACCAAACCCGTGATCGATGATCCATCCATCGTCAGTTTCATCCATGCGCGCGCGCGTGAAACGGCGTATGTCAATGTGCGCACCTATGCCTGCATCAGCAAAGGCATGGAAGGCACTGACATCACCGAAATGGCGTTGCTGGTGGAAGCCGGAGCCGTGGGCTTTACCGATGATGGCTTGCCCGCGATGAGCCCTGCGCTGATGCGCCGCGCGCTCGAATATTCCAAAATGCTGGGCGTGCCCATTGCCCAACATGCCGAAGACCTTAACCTCTCGTGCGGGGGTTGCATGAATGAAGGCGCGGTATCGGCGCGCCTGGGCCTCAAAGGCATCCCCAATGCTGCTGAATCGGTGATGGTGGCACGCGACATTGAGCTTGCCGCGCTCACCGGCGGGCAATATCATGTGCTGCATATTTCCACTGCCGAAGCCGTGGACCTCGTGCGCGCTGCCAAAGCCCGTGGCCTGAACGTAACCGCAGAAGCCGCGCCACACCATTTTACGCTCACCGATGAGGCGATTATCGAGCACCGCACTTATGCCAAAATGAATCCGCCACTTCGTGCCGAACGCGACCGCGAGGCGGTGATGCAAGGGCTGATGGACGGTACCATCGATGCCATCGCCACCGACCACGCCCCGCACGAACCCGAGACCAAAGACGTGACGATGGATGAGGCGAGCTTTGGCATTGTGGGCTTGGAAACCATGCTACCGCTTTCGCTCACCGCGCTCTATCACAGCGGCAAAATGCCCTTGCAAAATGTGCTCGCCGCCATGACCTATAAACCCGCCGACATTATCCATGTGAATGCTGGGCGCTTAAAAGTCGGCGCTCCTGCTGATCTGGCGCTGATCGACATCGATGCCAAATGGACGATTGAACCCGCCGCCTTCATGAGCAAATCGAAAAACTCGCCCTATATCGGCACGCCCGTTCAAGGCCGCGTGCTTCGCACCGTGGTGGGCGGCGATTGCGTGTTTATCCTCTAATTATAGTGTTTTCTAATTAGCTTCAGACCGAGTGGTTTGAGGCAAGCCGCGCGCAGTGTACACTCAGTACATGAGCACGGCTTGACCGAAGAAGCACGACAGTATCAAGCTAATTAAAAAACACTATACCAGAGGGTCTATAAGCCGGGTTCTGTACCCATTACTGGGCGATGACCATTCCTCTAGGGCGCCTGTTGCCAAGCGCCTCAAGCAACCTACCCGAACACGCACGCACAGCACGCAAGATGTGTTCCTATTTGGTTTTGCTCCCGATGGGGTTTGCCCTGCCACCGCTGTTACCAGCGGCGCGGTGCGCTCTTACCGCACCCTTTCACCCTTACCCTTGGCGCGAAGTCACGAAGTCATGAACAGACGAAGTCACGATCATCGTGTCTTCGTGGCTTCCTTCATTCGTGCCTTCGACCGCTGCAGGCGGTTTCCTTTCTGTGGCACTTTCCCTCAAATCACTTTGGGCGGGCGTTACCCGCCATCGTGCTGTGTGGAGCCCGGACTTTCCTCCCGCCTTCGCGCTACGCGCTACGGCGCGGCAAGCCCATCAATCCGGCTTGCCACGTCGAAGCTCGCAGAGCGAAGACGGGCGGCCATCCAACCCTCTGGTGAATAGGCAATACATTGCCAATTCATGATTAGCAATCAATAACACTGACATTAACGAGCGATAATTCTCAGAATCACCGAAAAAATAGGAGCGGCTACAAATGCACCGGCCAAAATGCGATCCGCAGTATTTTGTGCGGTTACCGCCAACACAAAAGCAAATACAACACAGACTAACAGACAAAAAACACCCAACATTTGTCCAAGCTTTTGTTGTCGTAATTCATCTTGATGAAATTTAGGATAATGATTATGCCAAAATTGCTGATTAGCAATTTCAGCCTCAAGATTCTTTTCTTCCATTATCAGAATACGATCACCCGCACCAGCTGTTGTTTTTTCATATCTCTCAAAATCACCAGCCATGGGCAAACGGCCACTATACATGGCTTGATACGTGATACGCTTGCGTTCTGCTTCCGGCATCAATTCATATTGATCCGTTTCAGATTCAGAACCCATATTCATTATTTAGTACGCTTAAACGGTGGTGATGAAACAAAAAAACCACCAAAACCATCTAGAAAGCCGCTTACATAGGCTTGTCTAAGGGCGCGCTCAACATCAAAAGGCGATTGAGGCAAATCAAAACCATCCTGTTTAGCCAAACGAGAAGGAATCGACGTCACTCTATCGATCCGAGTCACATCTTTTTTATCTTTAGACACATTAAAATTTATCATAGACTTAACCCTTAAAACACACAAACTTAGTATAACCATTAAGCTACACATATTCTACCACCATTTTTTATCCTATTGAAGGGGAATCAGGAAGATCATCCTTCACGCAATTTTTTTAATCAGCGCCAGTAGTCGAGCGGCGCATTCGCCGTCCCAGATACCATTCACCAACGATGGCCGAAAATGGCGCTGAAAGGCGGTGACCGCTTGTTCGGCTTGCTGCCCATACAGCCCATCGATCAGCACGCCATAACCATAAAACAGCAGCATCTCTTGCAGTTGGCGCACCCCTTCGCCGCCATCACCGCGCTTGAGCGGGGTAAAGGGTGTGCGAGGTGCTGGGTTATCGTGCCACAGGCCAATACCTTCCTTCGCAAGGCGCGCCCAATCAAAGCGCTCGCCAGGATCCGCTTTGCGTTCAAACGCAATATCCGAATGGCCAACCACCGAGCGCGGCGAAATAGGATGACGGCTTAGAATATCGTGACACAAAGCCATCACACTTTGCATTTGGGATTCTGGAAAATCGCGGTAGCCAAATTCATGGCCGGGGTTGACAATCTCAACGCCGATGGAATGCGCGTTCATATCGGTGCAGCCGCGCCAATAGGATTTGCCTGCGTGCCATGCGCGCTTGGATTCATCAACGAGTTTAAATATCCGCCCGTCTTCTTCCACCACATAATGCGCGGAAACTTTAGCGGACGCGTCGCACAACCTAGCAATCGCTTCGGCACCGCTTTGCATGCCCGTATAATGCAGCACCAGCTTTTCAATTGGCTGCCCGCCTCGCTCATCATAATTGGGCGATGGGATATCGATAAACTGTAACGCGGACGTCATCAAATCGTCATACAGATGGTTTAGGGTGTTGTCAGTGAAAAAGAGACAAAATTTAAGCTACGCCACATCCACCCTTGCCATTTTAGGCCTGCGGATGGTGATGATCGCGACACCCACAATGGTAATGGCGCCGCCGATGGCCAATTGCAGCGTAATCGCTTCGTTGAAAAATAAAATGCCTGATGCAAAGCCACCGATCGGCACCAGCAATGAATAGGGCGTGACTTGCGTGATGTCGTAGCGTTTGAGCAGCCAATACCATAGCCCGTAGCCGATAATGGTGGAGGCAAAGCCGCTATAAAGCAACGCAAACACCACATTCCACGGTATGGTTTTTATCAGCTCAACATGATCCGATTCAAACAGCAGCGACACGGCCAGCGTTTGCGGCAACGATAGCAACCCCGTCCAGAAAATAATCGGCATGATGGCTTCGTGACCGAGTTTTTTCATATAGATGTTCGACCCCGCCCACATACTGGAACCCGCCATCGCGCATAAAAACGCGATCCAATTATCCGTCACGCTCGGTGTGCCTGCGATGATGATGATCCCAAAAAACGCAATCGCCATGCCCGCGGTCCGCCACGCGCCCAGGCGATCATCGAGGAAAATCGCGCCCAGCACACAACTGACCGGCACGCCGATCTGAATGGCAACCACGGTGGTTGATAAATCCAGCCCCATCCAAATTGCCGTGAACACCAGCGTAAAATGCCCGGATATCATCAAGAACGCCAAGGCTGAGAGCTGCCGCAGCGAATATTTAGTTTTACGCGCAAAGGGCAGCAACACCACCGCTACAATGATATAACGCAAAAAAATCACGAAAAAAGGTGGAAAGTGCTGCAACGAAATTTTGCACGCGGCAAAGTTGAAGCCCCAACATAGGGCAACGGTGATAGCGGCGAGTACGGCGTAAAAGGGCATGAGAATGAGTCGTTAGTCGTTAGTTGTTAGTCGTTAGTCGTTAGCGTCATCCTGCGGGATGCATCTTCGCATCAGCGCAGGATCTTTACGAGATGCTGCGCTCTCGCAAGCGAGCCGCAGCATGACATAGTTTGGGCGAGTGGGCATGAGAATGAGTCGTTAGTCGTTAGTCGTTAGTCGTTAGTCGTTGTCGAGGCTTCGTCATCGCCTGAATCGCACTATGCGATTCTAAGGCGATCCAGTCGCAAAGCACTAGGTTCTGCAGAGATTACATTAGTCGTTAGCAAGCTAACTACTAACGGCTATCTGCTCAATAAAAAAAATGGGCTAAAGCAAGCTTTAGCCCACAAGTCGCTCGGCAAGCAACTGGTTATCAGCGCTCTTTCGCTTATTCAGCGAAAGGTCTGATGATTCGTGTCCGCACGCGCGTTACGCGTGCTTGCCTTTTCGCAAATTCACAATCTGCGTATAGGCGGCATTAATTTCAGCGGCGCGGCGCGTTTGGCGCGCGAGCATATCGCTCGATGCCCCTTTGGCCATAAAGGCATCGGGGTGCGCATCTTTCATCAAGCGGTTATAATGGTTGCGAATGGCGCTCATGCTCCAGCCACGGCGCACATTGAGTGTGGCGTAGGGGTCATTCGCGCGCGGCGCAGGATAGGCGGCAGCAAGGGTGCGAAACGCACGTGCCGATAATCCAAAATGGCGGGCAATATAGCCTACTATGCGGTAATCATTCATGGCAAGGCCACCCGCACCACTGGCCGCAATGCGCAGCAAGCGTGAGACGGTATCGGCATATAAAGCAGGGGAAGATGGATATAAACGCACAATCTGGCGCACATAATGATCAATCGGTGCAGTTTCTTGGGCTGCAAGCTGCAATAGACGCTTAATTTTAGGATCTTCGCTGGCATTAAGCGGAAATTGTGCGCGAAATGTAAGAAATCGCTCCTGATTCCACGCTTCATCCTTCACAATCAGGCGGGAAGCCAGCGCGATGACGGCCAAGGTGGCGGACATATCACGGGTTTGCTTTAAAGAATCGGCGCCCCCTAAATATGGTAGCAGCGCCACTTTGGGTGCCGGCACGCCGCGTTGGAAAAATCCCAACATGGCTTTGCCTTGCGCC
>JAKFUW010000032.1 GCA_021732545.1 Alphaproteobacteria bacterium
ATCCCAAAACAACACTTTCACTTGTTTATTAAAGAGTGCGAGTTTAGATTCAATTATGGCTCTCCAAAAGAGCAGCTCACTATCCTTAAAAAATGGTGCTTTAATTAACCCAATCTACGTCAGCCCCTTTTTGATAGATAGAAAGAATCAATACTCACCACGGAATCCGTATGTCTCCCCCCCATATAAAAGCTCATCTTGATACACGCCATGCCGACAAAGTGTTTGACGATGCCACCAAACCCTTCGGTGATTTTGTGTTTAATGACAAAGTCGCAAACGTATTTGATGATATGGTCAGCCGTTCGGTGCCCTATTACGCAGAAATGCAACGCATGACCTGCGAGCTGGCGCGCGACTTTGCCCGCCCGAACACCAACTTGTATGATATGGGCTGCTCCACCGCCACCACCATGCTCGCCTTAAACGATGTTGTGGACCCTGCCGTGAAATTTATCGGCGTCGATAATTCTGCATCAATGATCACTAAGGCACGTCAAAAAATTGATGAAAATCAAATTTCGCGGCAAATTGACCTTATCACCGCCGATATGCACCAAGGTGTGTATATCGAAAATGCCAGCGTCATCACCATGTTGCTGACCATGCAGTTTGCGCGTCCGCTGTATCGCGAACGGATCATGAAAAACATGTATAACGGCCTGAATGAGCAAGGCTGCCTGATTATGATCGAGAAACTCACCAGCGAAGAAACCATTTTTAATCGCTTATTTATCGATCATTATTATGATTTCAAACGCCGCAATGGCTATTCGGAAACCGAGATTACCCAAAAACGTGAAGCACTGGAAAATGTGCTGATCCCCTACCGGCTCGATGAAAATATCGAGCTGCTCAAATGGGCAGGATTTCGCCAAGTGGAAGTCTTTTTTCGTTGGTATAATTTCTGCGGTATTATTGCTGTTAAATAAGGGTTCACTCCATGCACAAAACCATGATCGAAATCGGTAATTTTTTCTTCAAATTCCGTAATAAATTATTCCCTGTTATTGTAATCGCGCTCTTTGCGATTGCCTCCCCAACACACACCATTTTGGGCAGCGAAGACAACGCCACCACCAAAGACATTATCGCCATCATCATCGCGCTCAGTGGCCTTGCCATCCGCGGGTGGGTGATTGGTTATGCCTATATTAAACGCGGAGGCATGAACAAAAAAGTTTACGCCGAAAATCTGGTAACCGAAGGCATTTTTGGCATCTGCCGCAACCCGCTTTATGTGGGCAATGTGCTCATTTATATCGGGGTCTTTTTACTTCATGGCGACCCGCTGGTTGCCACCCTTGGCATCATCGTGTTTTTATTTATTTATCAGTGCATCATTCTGGCCGAAGAGGCCTATTTAGCCGATAAATTCGGCGTTGGTTATCAGCATTATTGCGCCGACGTGCCGCGCTGGGCGCTGCGCCTTAACCTCCTTAAAGCTTCCACCGAAGGCATGTCGTTTGATACCCGCAAAGCCATCATGAAAGATTATTCCACCATCGCCACCACCTTGGTGATGCTGGCGCTAACCTTACTCTACAAGCAAGCAACGGCCTCAGCGACCCTTAAAACTGAAACATTTATCCCTTTTGCCGTTTTTATCACGGTTATCATCTGCTGTGCGCTTGCCATTCGCGTATGGAAGAAAAAGAGCTCCACTCAGAAAGCATAATATCCCATGGATTCTGCATTACCTGCTCCTCGCTTGCTGAAAGCACGGCGGCGCAACACCATTATTTTTGTGGTTGGGCTTTTGCCGGTGCTGCTTTTTTCGCGCCCGCTGATTCATCTTCAAGAAGATTTTCATGAAATGATCGATAGCATTGGTAGCGTGATGATTGCCATCTGCATTCTAGGCCGAAGCTATAGCTCGCTGTTTGTAGCGGGCAAGAAAAATGTTTCGGTGGTGTCTCATGGTGTCTATTCGGTGGTGCGTAACCCGCTTTATGTGTTTTCGTTTTTAGGGGTTATCGGCATTGGATTGCAATCGGCACGCCTGACTATTTTGGCGCTGCTTATTGCCGTGTTTATTTATTATTATCGCAAAGTGGTCGCGGGTGAAGAAGCGTTTTTGCGGCATAAGTTCGGGACAGATTTTGATCGCTATTGCGCTAACGTTCCGCGCTGGATTCCACGTTTTAAAAATTGGAACTCGCCCGATGAAGTGACCGTCCAGCCCGCTATGATTTTACGCACCATGACCGATGCGTTGATGTTTTGCATACCGCTACTTCTTTTCGAACTGATTGAGTTGCTGCAAAGCGATGGTGTTTTACCCTCATTCATCGCCTTACCCTAATATGAGCCACTGGTTTAATTGCGATGATCGTTATGGAACCATCGCCAAGTGGTTACATTGGAGCATGGCGCTGTGCTTTATTGTCATGCTGATTATGGGCAATTATTTTAATGCCTTTCCCAAAGAGTTCCGCCCATTGATCTATCAGCTTCATAAATCCACTGGGTTATTGCTGCTGGCGCTGGTGATCGTTCGCATGTTCTGGCGCGCGCTTAACCAACAGCCCCACATCCCCGCTGAATATGGCCGTATCATTCGTTGGGCTGGATTGCTGGCGCATGGCGCACTTTATGGGTTAATGGTTGCCATGCCACTATCGGGCTGGCTGTTTGCAAACCCCAAGCGCCCACTGATGTTTTTTAACTGGTTTGAAGTGCCGCACTTAACAAGCATCGATCAAACTGCGCTGCGGCGTCTGGCCTATGATGCGCATGGCCTATTGGCAAATGCCTGCATCGTGCTGATTGGCGTGCACATCGCCGCCGGTCTTTTCCACCATTTCATCCTCAAAGACAACATACTCACACGCATGCTCCCACAATGTAAGCCATAGGAAATAATGATGCATAAACTTCCCGAAATTACCCTCGCCTTTTGGATCATGAAAATCTGCGCAACCACGCTCGGCGAAACGGGAGGTGATCTGCTGTCGATGACGCTCAATGTTGGCTATGCGATCAGCTCGCTCATTTTAATCAGCATCTTTTTGGTCACGCTTGTCGCACAACTCATCGCAAAGCGATATTATGCATGGCTATTTTGGCTGGTGATTTTATCGACCAGCACCGCCGGCACCACCATGTCCGATTATATGGATCGTACACTGGGCTTAGGTTATGCCACAGGCTCGATGATTTTAGTGGGAATTTTAATCATGGTGTTGGCCGTGTGGTATAGAGTGCAGGGCACCATTTCGATCCATTCCATTACCACCCGCCGCGCGGAAGTCTTTTATTGGATCGCGATTTTATTTTCCAACACACTCGGCACCGCCCTTGGCGATTTTCTGGCCGATGATTCAGGACTCGGATTTGCCGGAGGCGCATTGCTGATTTCCAGCGTGATTGGATTGATTGTCGTGGGCTATTACACCACATCACTATCGCGCATCTTCCTGTTCTGGGCAGCGTTTGTTCTTACAAGGCCATTGGGTGCAACAGTAGGCGATCTGATGACCAAAACCCACGAACAAGGCGGGTTTGATTTTGGCACGATCGGGTCATCTGCAGTGCTGGGTGTGGTGCTGATCGCGCTGATTTTATTTTCGACAAAGACAAAACATCACGCGTAATAGGTATCTTAACCAGACCGCTTGGTGCATCGCTGGGAGGTTTACTCTCTAAATCCCCTTAGAACCGCTCATCTATTTGATTTGCTTAATTTCTATCCGAATCCATGCAAATTGGGTATCGGAAAGTTAGAACCAGAGCCAACTCTTTGTCCCACGCGGAATTGAACCGCTTTTGAATATGCTACTTCCGAAATGGCGCACCCGGAAGGATTCGAACCGGATTTGGGAGTTTATTGAGGAAATTCAAGTATGGGCTCGACTATTTTCTATTGGCAAGCCCCAGCTTGATAGCTGCTTCACACAGGCGTTTATCCCTTGTCAAAAGCATAACGCCATTTAACCGCGCTGAGGCAAGGAGATGAGCATCCACATAACCAATGCCCATACCGAACAAGGCGTGTCGATTGATAAAATCAAACACTTCTGCATCACTGGCTTCAATCGCTAATGGCAAATCTTGTAATGAATCCAGAACCTGCTTGCGCCTTGGTAAATTGCCCAAGGCAAGTTCTCCAATAACGAAAGGGTGAAGCAGAACCTGATCTTGCTCCAGCAAGGTAATCAGACCAGCGTCCGCACGGCGCAGATGATCAACCCAGATAGATGTATCAACCAGAATCATTTAGATTTTGGTCTGCGACGGCGCGGCGCTTGTAACTTCGGTGCGCTGCCCCCCAGAAGCACAAGCCTCCTTGCACTTTCGCGTGCAATAAGTGCCTTCAGAGCCTCATGAATCAAGGAAGATTTTTCTTTTAATCCGGTATAAGCCTGAGCTTTTGCTATAAGGTCGTCATCCAATGCTATCGTGGTTCTCATAGTATGCTCCTGCAGATTATATGCACAAATAATAGCATCATTTGATGCCGAATTCAATGCCTGATTAATGCTTGGCGCGGAGAAAGTTCGAACCAGGTTTTGGAGTTTATGGAACAACTCCAGCATATATCGAGGTTGTTTATGTATCAAAATCCTTTGCAAGCAGTCCCATAATTAAATCATCATTCCATTCACCATCAACATAGGCTGATTCCCGTTCTTTGCCTTCGATAATGAAACCACATTTCTCATAGCAGCGAATCGCACGGAAATTATAGGCAAGCACGCGTAAATCTACGCGATGTAGCTTTAACTCTTCAAAGGCATAACGAAGCACAAGGCGCGTTACTTCCTGCCCAAGGCCTATACCCAGTTTAGCGTGGTCATAAAATCCTAGTGCAAATCGCGCCCGTCTATCATGTTCATTCAGGCTATGCAGTTTAGCCTCTCCAAGTAGATGGCCATCATGCTCGACCACCCACGCATAAGGCGCATCTTCAATAGCCTTAAGCCATGTTGTTGCTTCTTCAACTGATATAGGCAGCATATCTTTGCTGTTGCCGCCAAACATCCTTACAATCTCAGAATGGCGGTCATAGGAAAGCCGTTGTTCAAGATCGCCTTGCTTAGGCTGTCGAAGAATGACGTTATTTCCACGAAGTTCTAGTTTCATCGTGCCCTTAATAATTCAGCAGTTAGAACCGCTCATCTATTTGATTTGCTTAATTTCTATCCGAATCCATGCAAATTGGGTATCGGAAAGTTAGAACCAGAGCCAACTCTTTGTCCCACGCGGAATTGAATCGCTTTTGAATATGCTACTTCCGAAATGGCGCACCCGGAAGGATTCGAACCTCCGACCCCTTGATTCGTAGTCAAGTACTCTATCCAGCTGAGCTACGGGTGCACATCTTTGTAAGAAGGAGCGGGAATGTAACAAATTGCGCTCGGATTACAAGGAAAAGGTGAGGGGATGATTTAACGACACAGATTCTCAGGGTTAAACCAGATGGTGTGATCGTTATTGGGTGCATAAGCAGGTACCCAACCGGTGACGATGGTTTTATCAGGGCGTTGGTGTTCATAGCATTGGCCATCAAGGATTTTAACACGAAACCATTCTTCGCCATCGACGATTTCCCGCGAAACCACCTGAACGGGTGGACGTTTTTGATAAATAGAAGGCACTCGCGCTTTATCAACCGCGATTTTGTTGCCAGCAGGCGCATCATAGACCTTCCATTCCCACGCATTCATATAGGATGTCCGGTTTTTGATCAGCGTATAATAATCATAAAAGGCCATGTTAGGCAGCACATCAATCCACCATGCGCGGCCTTCATGAGCCACCATATACCACGATAGCGGCTTAAACCCATAGACTTTCGCGCCAATCCGGTTGGTGAGATATTGCTGCGGGTATAAATCTTTGCCTTTCACCTCTTTGATGGGTTTTTGAGGGTTGTTAGGGTCGAGGTTGGGTTTGTCATACAGCGCAACAGGCTCGTTGCGGAATTGTTCCAAAATGCGGTCAGTCGCGTGGATAGAATCATTCGAGCGCCCGCCCAAAATGCCGATAATACGCGGGTTATTGGCATAGGCTGCGCTGGAAAACGCGGTGATGAAAAGCAAGCAGGTGATGGTAATATGTTTCATGATTTTATCTTAGCGCAAAGTGGCTGGTTTGCATCTGATTTTTTTCATTTGGCTTGAAGCGATGAGCCGCGTATAACCAACGAATGAAACCTAGACTTTTATTAATTGTGGCGAGCACGCTGGTGCTTGCAGCGCATCAGCTTTCGGCTCAGGCGATTTATCAGCCCGAGCCGCCCGCTGCACCGGTGCAGGCTGAGCAACCCTATACCCCCACCACGCCGTTGGTGGTGATTCGCTTTAATCAGCGCAAAGTGTTTTTTGAGCAGCAATTGGCATTGGCTGCAAAGCGTGCGATGGATGTGAAGCCCGATGTGGTGTTTGATGTGGTATCGATGATGCCGGTGAGTGCCGACCCAGCGCTGGCGCAACGCATCGCGAATGTGGCGGCCAGTAATGCGCGTTTGGTGGCAGAAGCGCTAGTGAAATCTGGTGTGTCGCCCGATAAAATCAACCCGCGCTCGCAAAGCGCACAAGGCTATGCGTTCGACGAAGTGCATGTGTTTGTGCGGTAGCTTTTTTAGCTACGCAGTTTAACAATGTTATTTCCAGCTCCTACACGATCAACAAAACTGCCCGATGTGCGTTCAATTCTCGCTTGAATATCGTTATGTTGGCTTGGCTTCTTTGTCGGTGGTGGCGATGATTCGGTAATTGGGGCAGCTGCTTGCTGCGCCCATGTAGCGGCTTGCGCTTTGGGCGCCATCGGAAATTCCTGCTTAATCACCTCGTGGATGCGTTCCATCAATCCGGTGGCTTTGAGCCATCCTTGCACATTCATATAGCGATAACGAATGTTGTTTTGGGTGGTGCCGTCTATGAAATGAGAGTCGGCCTCGTAATCCATGCCCGCCGTTGACGACTCTTTTAACACAACTTTATCATATTTCAGGGTGTCGTTGCCATGCTTACCGCTCGATGCGGCGCGATCAGTTTCCTTATATTCATAAAAACATTTTTCCAGCGCTTCAGGCGTGGGTGTGTAGCCGCAGAAACGAGCAAAAACATCGTGTTGTGAAATCTTCTGGCGACTAAAGCTGGTTTCACCTAGCTTGTTCTGATCGGTTTGCAAGGTAAATTCGGGCGGATGATTGCCTTGTTTTAAGAATTTCTTCTCCTTAACAGCGGATAAAAATTCTTGGAGCGCTTGGTGTTCTGGGCTGTCTTTACCCAATATACAATTATCTTTTCCGCGATGCATGATGACATGTAAAAACTGTGCAGGGCGAGTCCCCGGCACTTGAATGCTTTGTTGTGCACCCGAATAATGCCGATAAGATGATAGCCTGAAATCAACCGTAGAGGCATGCTCGCCATTTTTTTGCAGCGATAGAATATGAATGCGGCTATCGGGCTTGGTTTCGCAGCAGCGTTGCACATACATCGCGCTGGTGCCCACGCAATGACGCAACGCTTTTGAATCGTCCATCAGGTCGTTATATGAGGTCAGGCTTTTGATGGTGAGCCCGTTGCTGGCTCTAAACCCCTCTGGCAGTAGCGGTTTCCAGCTTCTGGTGTGGTTGATTTTGATTAAATCGGCTGGAAAATCGATCGGCGGGTGTTGCCAGGTTCGCACCAAACGCAAGGGGCGGAAAAAAACCGCATCATTTTCTTCTGGTTTTAAATTATAGGGCGTACCCGTTTCGCACAAGGCTTTGAGTACATCGGGCGTAAGCTCTTCCACTATATGGCGTACTGTTTCGGGTTTATAACCTATTAGATTATTTTTGTCTTTTCCAGTTTCCAGCACTAAGGCAGGCAGCACCACATGCGCAATAAAAGCTTCGGCCATGTGCCGCACTTCGATGTTATTATAACACGCTTGAAACGGCGTTTGCCCTGCTTTGTTTTTCAGGTCTTTGCGTGCGCCCAGCTCAATCAGGCGCATGGCAACCGATTCTCGCCCATGCATCATGGCATAATGCAGTGGCGTGTTGCCCTGGTAGTCGGGTTGGTTGATGATCTCCATTTGATGTGCGAGGGGAGTGGCTTCTTTCAGATGTTTAAGAAAAACAAGTGCAATCAAGGGTTCGTGCATGTAACAAGCAATGTGAAGCGGTGATTGATCGTGCCGGTTGAGTGTGAAGACGTTTTCTCCGTCGAGTGTCAGCATTTGCTGTACCATGCCTAAATCCATCTCAAGGCAGGCAAAGTGAAGTGGCGTGTCACCCAGGGTGGTTCTGTGAGTAGAAGCAAGAGTAGATTTTGCTCGTTTCTCTAAAAGAGTATAAGCACACAGGTAGCGTTGCTTTGTCATGCAGTGGTGAAGCAGGCTGAGGCCTTTATAACGGTGATGCAAAAGCGATGTGGCAAGTTCAGGCGTCAATCCATCCCAGAGTTCTTGCAGTTGATGATTAGCGACCGTATCATCGAGTGATCGATTGCCGATAATACGTTGCGCCCGCTGAAACCATTGGTTCAACTGTCGTATTAGATTGCCATTATCATTAGCACTCTTGGGAGTTTTTTCAGCCACTATTCAAAGCCCATATTATGAATTATATGAGTTTAGCGGCAATAGATGAAGATTTGATGACGCATCCAGAGAAACCGATAAATCATCATAAAAATACGCGCATGACGCAGGACATCGCCCTGCAAAGCCTAGCCCGCAGGCCAAGATTCGCCTATCTTTTTTGGAATGATTGGGATGATTTGGGAAGGAGAACTGGCTCGCGAGTAGGATTGACGCTGCGCCTACTGGCTGCGCGCCGTCAAGCGGCAGCTCGGCTTCGCCTGCGCTGTCCAAAATGGCTACTGCCATTTTGTCGAACCTACAGGTTCCAACCAAACCTCATAGCCAATTAAAAAGCCACCCAAAAGAGTGGCTTTTTAATTGGCTCGCGAGTAGGATTAACATTAAACAGGCAAGCATCTGATATTGATTGAAACCTAAATCACAAAACTAAACTTATGCCCCCATTTATGCCCCCAGACAAAATGGCTGCCCTATCTAACCTCCACCATCACATGAATGCTTGGGCGTTCTTTGGTACCGTTGATGCGAGTGATGAAGGCGCTCACTTGGTGCTGGTGCAGGATGGCGTTTTTCACAGCCGTTGCCAGACCCTTGGGAACGAAGCCCAGTTTAATATCGCCATACATCACCGCAACGGCCATCGGATCGGATAGATTAGATGGCTCTTCAACCAGCGTCACCGGTTGCGTTTGCAATGTCATGATGGGCTGAACCTTCATCCCCTCATTATGCCTGAACCCTGCAATCTCGAAGGTGAAATCAAACGGTGCGGTGGTTTTATCAAACGTATAAGCGAACGAAAACCCATCACCTGCTAGTCCCCCGCCCGTATAAGCCAGCAACTGCATCAGGCTCAAATCACGGTCTGTGGGTAAACGATAGAAGCGCAGATAGTCGGCATAGTCAGACCGCTCGGGTGAGGCCACGCGCTTGGCAAGCGCATCTTTCACACTGCCATTATAGGTTTTATCGGGCGCATAGGGGAAAGCGGTGAGGCCAGTGAAACCATGCTGGCTGATAGCGCGCTGCGTATCGTCACCATCAAAATAATGCAGATAAAACTGGCCAGATTCATCGCGCACCTCTCCCACCACAAACCGCTCACCCAGCAGTTTATTGGTTTTCCTATCCACGGCTTGCCACAACAATAGCAATCGGTCAGGGTTCACCAGATGGTTCAAATATTTCATAGCCCAAGCACCTCTTTGGCCTTTCTAAACCGTGCATCCAGCAATGCAATCATAAACTCCGCACGCGCAGGTGTCAGGCGATAAAGCGGATTGCGAATATCAAACTCGGTTAGGCTTCTAATGGTATCACAAAGCCCTGCCAGATCACAGCGCAAGATTGGCTCCATCGCAGGCAGTGCTGCGGGAGAGTGCGCCACTAACCGCTGCAATAACTCCATATGCCCTTGCTGCTTATCGTCATCAATATGCCACTTCATATGGTGCGTACCTTTGCCCTGCTTATGGCCGATGCTGCCTATCACCTCACCCTGACGATGTAGGGACAATGCCTTACGTGAGGCGGCCTATCGCCGAGGTGACCTGTTTGCAAAGCGCCGCAAGCTGATGGAGCAATGGAGTCGCTATTGTGCCCTGCCAGTTGCTGTTGAGGGCGAGAAGGTGGTGAAGATAGGGCGAGCGGTTTAACCAAACAATTCCGAGACCATTTTCTCTGCGTCAGCGATTCGCGCCTTCTGCGTTTGAGACGGGCTGATGTAAAGGCTTCGATCATTAAATTGTGTTTGTAGAATCGCTGCTTCTTTGGCGATACGTAAGATCCTCTCCACATCGGATAGCGTTTTAATGGGTACGTCCTCAATAGCTTCAACCGCTTTAATAAGCGATAGCTTGATACACTGGCTCAATACTTCCTTGAAATCGAAAACTTCCATCGCTTGTGCGTATGCCTGCTTTTGAGCAAGCGTATCATGCGTGGTTTGCTGGACGGTGAGGTCATAGGCTGATGCTTTATCTTGCCAGCCATACTTCGTAGACCAAGCCTTCATGGTACTAATGGCAGGTGGTTTTAGTCCTGAGGTGGTATAGAGTTGGATTAGCTTATTCAAAGAACGAGACGTCCCCATCCCCAAATAATCCGCCAACGCCTTGTCATGTGAAACCAGTATCTCTGCTTGAGCCTGTACCTGTACCGCTTGTGCCATGGCCTGCCTCCTTCTATGCTATAAGCATATCACAAGGCTTCTTGCTACGGCAGTGTAAAGATGGGGCTATTAAGGGTTGATTGATTGATGGGCTATACGATAGCAAATGGAGGCTTATAAGTATCTCCCGCTCTCACTCCAAAAACTCCTGTGCATCGGGGATGCGGGTGAAGGCGATTTTGGTGCCAGAGAAACTTCTGCCTTGTGAGGGCACCCGCCGCGCCTGAAGCTCTCCAAAACACCATCAAAGATAAAGCGGACTGAGTGGTTCTCACCCTATTCGTTAAAACTTTAACTATTTAGAAAGGTTCATGAGGTAGAATTTAGGTATATATCTCTTTCGAATAAGGGTTTTCGCGTGCCAGATGAGGATGTTGTAAAGGGTCAAAATCAAGCTGTGCCTGCCGCGCCTTCGTGGTGGAATCTTCCTGTTCGAGCAATACGTGCCATTCGTGGATCTGATGTTGTTGCAACATCTGTTACGATACCTTCACAATCACAGCGTCCACCTAGTGTAGAGTCTACCCCAACTGTTTCGCGTACTGGCGACAATATTGCTTTTTCTGTAAGGTTTAAACCGAACTGGCCTCAGGGTTTTATTGATCGAAACCATATTACCCCAGAGCAAATGCAGCGATTGAATGACATTTTTTATTCAAAAATGCTAGCCAACTTTCAAAGTGGCAATAGCACGCCAATGCCCGATGGCCCGAGCTTTGATTTTGAGAGATTCAGGGAATCCATTCAGGTTGTAAATCATTCAGATGGATCAGTTGAATTCAGAGCTAATGCGGATATTTTACCTGAATTTATTAAAATGGCAGGGCGACCTACAACTCAAGAAATCCTGACAATTTCACAACGTTTCTATATGAAGTTTCTTGGCTCGGATAGTCTTTCGAAAACTTTAGATGATATAATCCACCAAGCGTCATTGAAAACAGCTATTTACACGGATTTCAATGATTTTGCCAAAGGATTTGCTGAAGAAATATCACGACAAAGAATCCCACATATCAATAGTCTTCCTCCCGTGTTTGATGCGCATCCAAACGAACTTGCCACTATTAATGCATGGCTTCAGGAGCGAGGTATCAAGCAACTAACGCATTTCACAGACGGGGGTGAAACGCTGTTGCTTCAGGCTAATGAAGAATTTCTGGTTAGAGTTACCCAAAGAAACGGAACCAATCCTGTAGGCGCCCCTCCCGATTCCCCAGCTATCTTGCAACCCATATTTCAAACACAAACCGATCATTTGTTAATTGAGGTGGTTCCTAGGCTTAAAACCGAGGGAGCCACACAAGAGATGGCCAATCTTGTTGAAAAGAAACTTATAACAGAAAGCCCTTCAATCCGGTTGCGGTATGGAGAAGCGCGTGCAAGCCCCTCAGCAGATCATAATAATATAACTACATTGCCTGATGGAACACCTGTTCTGATTGATTATGGTGCGGTAAAATCTATTGGCGAGCCAGTATCGGCTGAGTATCTGGCAGAGGCAAAAGCCGCAGTTGCTGCATCGGGTTATAGCTGGGTGGGTGAAGATGGAGTACCCAAGCAACATAAATTATATGGTGGGCTATTGGCCATACCCGATGGCCCTGAACGTCTTGCTGCATTCAAAGCAAGAATCGCTGGCACATCAACGCCGCCTCGCGTTCCTTTTGGTGAGTGGCTGAATGATCAGCACACGAAAGTTGCCCCTGAAACGCTTGCTCCGATAAAGGCGGCTCAAGCGGCGTCTGCCAAAGTGCCGTCTCCACCGGCCCGGCCTACGGTGACAGACACCGTACCCATTCCTAATCACCACGTTAGAGCATTAGCCATTGAACGGATTCGCTTTTTTCAGTCTGCACTGGCGGAGCTAGGCATTCAGGTAATCAACGGGCCGGAGCTAGAGTTTTTTCTGCTCAATGAACAAGGAGTGCCAGCATCGAATCTGCTGGACGAGAAGCGATTGACCGAGCAGCTACGCAGAACAGTGCCAGTTGTTGACCGCGTGCATCGTGAGTCATTCTCGGGCGCACAGTCTGAGTTTGTTGCAAATCCGAATGATGCGCTAGCCACAGCGGAGCTTGTTGCCGCTTTTAAGGATGGCATGCAGCAGCATGCGCCACGTTGGGGCGTTGCAGGCACTTCTTTTGCTCCACGCGTAGCGGTTGGTTCTGGGCATGAGAATAGTGGCTATCATCTCAGTAACAGCTTGTGGAGCGCGGATGGGAAGCAGAATCTATTTTATGAGCAGGGTCAGCCAACTACCGATCTGCAACGCCATGTGATCGACGCCCTCATTCGCACTCACGCAGAGGGCGCTGCTGGTTATTTGCCGACCGCTGCGTCATTTGAACGGATCAATTCTGCTCGTGGTAAAGGGCTATCTGCTGTTTCCGATATTATGACAGGCGTTCCGACTGAAGCTGGTCATATGCCCAACAAAGGTGCAACTCTGGGGTTTTTGGTTCAGTCCGCTTATAGGTTTCTTTCTGGAGAAGAAGTTGGTACTCCTTCTATTGCGTCGCGCTATCGTGCTGGGATGATTGAGCGGACTATCGGTGAAGTAGAAGCGTTAACGGGTAGCGTTAGAAGCGCGATGATCGGTTCAGAAACGCCCGAACAACATAGGATTGAAAGCCGTTTGGCAGGTGCCGATGCCGATCCGTATGTTGTCGCAGCCATGGAAATGTCAGCCATTCACGAGGCTGTGACTAATCATGTCAGGCCATATGATCCTAGTCGCCCGATTGATCCCGCCAAAGAAAAACTACTGACGATCGGTGATCGAACCTTTGTGGTAGATATTCACGATGGTAAATTTGGTTCCTCGCCTCTGCCTGCAAGTTTGGATGAAGCAAGAGTCAGAATGAGCCAGAGCGATCGAATGAAAAGACAGCTTGGTGAACCGCTACATGGTGCCATCATGGCGCATACCGATCCTGCAGCAGTGAAAGTCCAAACTCCACCGCTTGCGCCTTATCGCACCGCAATCAGTGACGCCATGGATGGTGCATTCAATGGAATGGAAAGTCCAGTGCGCCCGGTTTCTCAGCGAGGAACTCAAGGTTTGAAACACACACAATTGAAAGCGGGTGCTTCTGGTGCAGCAACCAGATTAGCGCACACCACTGTTCCTGCAAAACCCAACGCCATTAAAGCTGCTGTGGTTTCAGAGGCAGGTTCTATACCGTATGATCAAAACACTACAATCGCCCCCGAATTAGCGCCTATAGAGGCGGCTCAAGTGGTGACATCCCCTAATGCACGGCCTGCGGTGGTAACTCAGCCAGCACCAGTAGCGATTACTCCTTCGGCCCGGCAGGCTTTGAACCCATTGGATCCTGGTGCGTCAGGATTGATTGGTTCTGACCGGCAGTGGAAGCGGGCAGATGTAGAAGTGGATACTGGTGCAAAAAATAGAAAACTTATAGATTTTAGGCGAAATCCTAATGCGACAATTGGCACAAATGGAATCAATCCTTGCGTTACTATTGTGGCGCACGATGGAAATAGGGCTGCAATTGTTCATGCTTACGTAGATTGGCAAACCGGTGGTGATACAACCGCACAGGTAACCAAGGCCATAAAATGGTTGCGCTCACAATTTGACCCTGAAAGAACATCCATTGCCCTCATTGGTGGCACAGGAGATAACTTCCCTTCTCACATTCCTCTTCCTGCTAATATGCCGATTAGAAACTCATCTGATATGG